>JBJOHY010000070.1:0-8233 GCA_046047475.1 Actinomycetota bacterium
GAGCGCTAGCTGCAGCTGAAATGGCGGTTAGATCACCGTTGCTAGAGGCAGGCATTGACGGCGCCCGTGGAATTTTGATGAGTGTTGCCGGTGGTAGTGATTTGGGACTATTTGAGATTAACGATGCTGCCAGATTAGTAGCTGAAGCTGGACATCCAGATGCCACCATTATTTTTGGTGCGGTAATTGACGATTCGTTAGGTGATGAAGTTCGGGTAACTGTGATTGCCGCTGGCTTTGAGAATGGCCTGCCAGCTGCTCGTCCAGTGAAGCGTCCAGAACCTACTGCAATTACGCCAACCACCGTTTCGCCAGCACTTGATGATGCCACCGCGATGCCAGAGTTCGAAAATTCAACCAACGTAGATGATCAAACTGGGGAATTAGACCTACCGCTGGCAGTTGGCGAATCATCAGGAAGTCGGCCACGAGTAGTTTTTGATTCAATGGACTCCATTGAAGACGAACTAGATGTACCTGACTTTCTGAAATAGTGATTAGTTGGCTTAGGTCAGGCGAGCTTGGTCAGTTAGCACAATTTCGGTTTAGCTCTAAATATGGTGGCGTAAGTGAACAGCCATACGCTGAACTCAACGTGGCAAACTGGGTTGGCGATGATCCAGAAAATGTTGCAGCAAATCTGAAGAGAGTATCTGATGAGATTGCTTTGCCAATATTTGCAATGAAGCCAGTCCATGGTACTGATGTATTAGATGTTGCCAGTAAGGGATTCAAATCTAGATCTGCCGATATTCTGGTAACAACGGAGCGCAATATTGCCTTGTTGGCTCCTAGTGCTGATTGCGTTTCAGTTGTGCTTGCCGCTAAAGCTAAACCCTTTTTGATGTTGGCACATATCGGTTGGCGCGGTGCAGCGGCCGGGATTGCTCGAAAGATTGTTTCATCAGCTCAGTTGTATGGAATTGAAACTGATGAATTAGAAATCGTCCTCGGTCCAGCAATCTGCGGAAAGTGTTATCCAGTTTCTGATGCCGTGCATGACGAAGTAGTTCGGGAACTTCCAGCTGCATCTACCAAGTCTGGAAATCAGGTTGGCTTAGATCTTAGATCTGGACTGCTTGAATTTTTTAGGCACCTTGGCAGTGGTGTGATATCAGATTCACCCTGCACATTTGAATCTAATGATTTGTTTTCATATCGCCGCGACAATCAAACCGGCAGACAAGCAGTTGTGGCATGGCTGAGATAGATCCCAAACGAACTGCCGAAATCGAATCCAATCTATCGATATTTCTTAACCAACTTGAGGATCAGGCACACAACTGCGGACGAGATACAGCTGAGATAACGGTGATTGCCGTAACTAAAGGTTTCCCAGCTGCTGACCTACTCGCATTGCACTCGCTAGGTATTCGAGATTTCGGCGAATCTCGAGATCAAGAGATTCGATCAAAGTTGGCCGAGATTGCTGAAACTAATTTTCACCTACATTTCATAGGTCAACTGCAGCGGAACAAAGTTAAGAATGTATGTAGCTATGCCTCAGCAATTCATAGTGTGGACCGAATTGAATTGGTAAGTGAGATGACAAAGTTGGCAAACCAGGGAATTGCGGTGCCGAAAATTTTGATCCAAGTCAACTTGGATCCTGAAAGCAGCAATTCACGTGGCGGAACGCAAGTAAACCAGGTGCTGGAGCTGGCAAGAGTAAGTGCGGAAAGCGGATTAACTCTTGCCGGGTTAATGGCGGTGGCACCGCTAGCTGCTGATCCGGCGGATGCATTTCGGAGATTTAGTGAAGTAGCAACGGAGTTTGCCAGTGAATTTCCAGGCGCCACCTGGCGTTCAATTGGAATGAGTACTGATTGGCGCGCGGCGGTTGCAGCAGGAGCGACACACCTGCGAATTGGCTCTGCCTTACTGGGGAATAGGGGGTAAATCAGGTATTTTTGGCGGACACGTATCGCCACGTGGCCAAAAGGAGGAGTTATGGCTAGCGCCGTTCGTCGCATGGCTGTTTATCTTGGGTTAATGGAAGATGCTCCTGAGGCCGAAATGACTCCAGAGAGCAAGCGAGATCTACGCCCCTTGCGTACAGTTGAATCATTGCCTGGGGTTATGCCAACACCTACCGAAGCACCAGCAATTGGTGATGGAGTAGCAAAAATCACCACCCTTCACCCACGTTCTTACAATGATGCAAAACGAATTGGTGAAGATTTTCGACAAGGCATTCCAGTTATTGTAAACCTCACGGAACTTGGTGAAGTTGATGCGAAGCGAATTGTTGATTTTGCTGCTGGACTTACTTTTGGGTTGAATGGTCGAATTGAGCGAGTTACTTCTAAAGTTTTCTTGCTCAGCCCAGCAAATGTTGATGTCGGCGTTACTGCCCGCGCGCAACTTGCTGAGGATGGCTTCTACAATCAGTCCTGATGATTGAATCCTTATTACTGAGTGTTCTAAGACTCTTTTTCTACACCTTAATCATTCGCTTTATTTTGGATTGGGTGCAAGTGCTCTCGCGAAATTGGCGACCACAAGGCCCGGTTTTGGTAATTGCCGAAATCGTCTACTCAATTACTGATCCGCCGCTTAATTGGATAAGAAGATTTGTTCGACCAATTCGAATGGGAACTATCCAGTTAGATCTGGCTTTTATCGTATTATTTTTTGGTGTTCAGTTCTTAATGAACGTAGTGCGGGTAGCTCTCTAAGCTTTCGTCAGCCAAATGGTTAAACCCAACTCTTCATCAACTGCGGTAGCTGGTCTCGATTCCTCTCCTTTATTGAAATCTATCGCGAGCACCTCATTAGATATGATCGTTAAATTCTGTTCAATTGCAGCAGCAACTTCGGGTTGTGCTTGATAAGTCACCACAATTCGGTCAGTAACCTCAAAGCCGCTAGATTTCCGAGTGTCTTGGATTAGCCGAATAACTTCGCGTGATAATCCTTCAGCAACTAGCTCTGGCGTCAAATTCAAATCAAGTGCGACTGTGATGCCATCGCTTGCGGCAACTGACCAACCAACTGATGGAGTTTCAGTCAGAATCACGTCGTCACGGGTTAGCTCAATAACTTCGTTATTTACTTGCAATTTGCTAGTGCCAGAATCAGCGAAATCCTGCACTATCTCTGCCGCATTCACAGTGGCAATTGCCTGCGCGATTTCTTGCGTTCGGGCACCAAATCTTGCACCAAGTTGTTTGAAGTTTCCCTTCGCACTCCAGGTGACAAGGTCACCTTCACTGCTTACCTCAGCCAATTGCTTTACATTTAACTCGCTGGCAATTTGCTCTCGCAACTCATTTGATAGCACCTGCCAAGCGGCTGATGAAATCAGAGCACGCGCTAGCGGTTGTCGATTCTTTACTTTGGATTCGGCGCGGGCGGTTCGACCTAACTCAACGACATTTCGAACAATATTCATCTGATTAGTAAGCGATTCATTTATCAGCCTGGTATCAACAGCTGGCCAGTTGGCTAAATGAACTGAGGCAGTATCTGAATCAGTGGTAACTACAAATAAGTGTTGCCAAACTTGCTCAGTAATGAATGGGGTGAATGGCGCCATAACTAATGTCAAGGTGCGAAGCGCCTCGTGCAGCGTAGCCAGTGCGGCCTTGTCGCCATCCCAGAATCGGCGGCGATTTCGTCTGACGTACCAATTGCTTAATTCATCAATAAAATCAGCAATTAATCTGCCACCACGCTGTGTATCAAATTGATCTAGTGCTTGATCAACATCGCGAGCAAGTTTATTGGTTTGACTCACCAGCCATTGATCAATTACTGGTCGATCTGCAACCGCAGGCACATCTTGATAACTGAAATTTGCGATCCGACCGTAAAGTGCCTGGAACGAAGCGGTTGCCCAGTAAGTGAGCAGATGTTTTCGAACAATTTCTTGCAAAGTGGCATGGCCTAGGCGTCGCGCCTGCCATGGCGAGCCCGCCGCCAGCATGAACCAGCGAAGGGCATCTGCACCATGCAGCTCCATCAATTCAGTTGGATCCAATACGTTGCCCAGGCTCTTGCTCATCTTTCGCCCAGCTTCATCTTGAATATGACCTAGGCAAACTACATTCTTGAATGAAGATTGATTGAACAGCAAAGTGCCAATTGCCATTTGTGAGTAGAACCAGCCGCGAGTTTGATCGATCGCTTCGCAAATGTAATCTGCTGGATAGTTGGCTTCAAATTCCGCTTTATTCTGATGTGGTGCACCCCATTGGGCAAACGGCATTGCGCCAGAGTCGTACCAAACGTCAATAACCTCTGGCACTCTGGTTGCAGTCTCGCTGCATTGCGGACAAGGGAAAGTGATCTCATCGATAAACGGCCGATGGGGATCGAGATTCGAAAGGTCGTTGCCAGTTAAGTTAGATAACTCAGCCCGGGACTCAATTGCTGTTTGATGTCCGGCTTCGCATCGCCAAATCGGCAGCGGGGTTCCCCAATATCGATTTCGAGAAAGCGCCCAATCGATGTTGTTGTTTAACCAGTCGCCATAACGGCCCCATTTAATATTGTTAGGGAACCAATTAGTGTTTTCATTTTGCTCTAACAACTGCTTTTTGATTGCCGTAGTTCGGATATACCAACTTGGCTGCGCGTAATAAATTAATCGAGTACTGCAGCGCCAGCACTGGGGATATGGATGCGGATACGCGGCCTGGTGCCATAACAAATTTCGCTTAGTCAACTCCGCTAGCACGACTTCATCAGCATCCTTAAAGAAGATGCCACCAACCACCGGGGTAGTGGGGTTAAATTTTCCGTTTGGATTAATCGGATTAACTACTGGCAGACCAAGTGGACGACAAAGTTCTAAGTCTTCGGCGCCGAAAGCCGGTGCTTCATGCACAATTCCCGTACCATCTTCAGTGGTGACGAAATCAGCATGCAGCACGGTGTGTAAATAGGGAGAATCAAATTCTGAAAAATCTACCCAATCAAATGGTGGTTGATATTTATAGCCAGCCAACTGGCTACCTTTTACAGTTTTGACAGCACTTGCTTCTTCTCCCAATACTTTTTTCATCAAATCAGCGGCAACAATCAGGTGTTCATCTCCAATTTTGACAATGCTGTATTCAATTTCATTTCCAACCGCGCAAGCAGTATTTGAAACCAAGGTCCATGGTGTTGTTGTCCAAGCAATTAAAGCAAGGTTAGAAAATTCAGTCGCTAGCTCACCTTTGACTATGGGCATTCGGACATACGCAGACTCATCAACTACGTCTCGGTAGCCCTGAGCTAATTCATGATCAGATAAGCCAGTGCCGCATCTTGGGCAATAAGGCGTTACTCGATAATCTTCAGTAAGAAGTCCGCGAGAATGTATTTGCTTAAGCGACCACCAAACTGACTCAATGTAATGCGCATCCATGGTCCAGTAGGCATTGTCAAAATCCACCCAGTAACCCATGCGTTCAGTCATTTGGGTAAAAGCATCAACATGTCGCAGCACTGATTCGCGGCACTTCTCATTAAATTTAGCGATTCCGTAAGCTTCAATATCTTTTTTGCCGCTGAACTTAAGTTCTTTTTCTACCTCAATTTCAACCGGCAAACCATGACAGTCCCAACCAGCACGACGTTCAACGTGATAGCCCTTCATAGTGCGGTAACGAGGAAAAATGTCTTTGAATGTGCGTGCTTCAACATGGTGCGCACCAGGCATGCCATTGGCGGTTGGTGGCCCTTCGAAGAAAACCCAATTTGGTTTACCAGCCGATTGTTGCATTGATTTAGCGAAGATCTGGTTGTCCTGCCAAAACTGCAGCACCCGCTGTTCTAAGTTTGATAACTCAACGCGGGCTGACACATCGTTGTATTGGCTCACCATGCTCCATGGATATTTAGGTTCAGGGCGGCAGATTACCGCCCTCTAGGGTTGGGTCATGCGGATCAAGCTAAGAGTGCGCCCGAAGTCCAGCAAAATCTCACTTCGACTGGTTGATGATGATCCAATCCTGCTCGAGGTTTCAGTGCTTGAGGCGCCCGTTGACGGGAAGGCGACCAAAGCGGCCATTGCCATCATTGCCAGCGCCGCTGGAATCGCGCCTAGCCGGATATTCCTAGTCAGCGGGTCTAGATCTCGCTATAAAACCATCGAAATCTCGGCTGATGATGAGCCAAAATGGCAGGAATTTGTGAGAACCCTGTTGGGATGACTGGGTTGGCAAGTACAGTACCGCGCTGACTTACTTTGGAGGCTGCAATGGCAAAAGACCCAAACGCATTACCCACTCGAAAGGGTGAGCGGGCTTGGAGCGAAAAAGACGTTGAGTCGGTTCGTACCGCCTTGGCCGCAGACTTAGCAGAATTGAACCAAGAAATGGCCGCTGCTGAGGCGCAAGCTGCCGCCATTGCCGCGGGCATGGGAGATACCAGCGATGATCAAGCTGAAGCTGGCAGTTACATGGTGGAGCGCGAATATCAACTGGGAATTATTGAAAATGCCAAAGAACAGTTAATGCAAGTACAAGATGCTATTGCACGATTTGAGCGCGGTGAATACGGAATATGTGATAACTGCAAGCAGCCAATTGGTAAAGCACGTTTACTCGCATACCCAAGAGCCACTCAGTGTGTTGAGTGCAAACGAGCTGAAGAGGCGCAGGCTTAAGTGAAGTCACCTGCCGTACGGATTTTAGGTACGGCCACTTTTTTGGTCGCAGTTGATCAAATCATTAAGGTTTGGGTGCTTGCAAGATTACGTGGCGAGCCGCCAATAGTTTTAATAGGTCCGCTTAGCGAGAATTCCCAAGTTGATACGTTGCGATTTGTCTTTGTTAGTAACTCGGGTGCAGCTTTTGGTTTGGGTTCAAATCTAACTTTCATCATTTCGATTATCGCAATAGCAGTGGTAATCGGTCTTATCCGATGGAGTTTTAAAGTTGTTGATCCGGTTTGGACTATTGCAATAACGCTGCTGCTCGCTGGTGCAGCTGGAAATTTAGTGGATCGCTTATTCCAGCCACCTGGAATACTGCGAGGCCATGTAGTTGATTTTATCTCAGTAGGGACTTTCCCAGTCTTTAACTTTGCAGATATTTGTATTACCTTTGCAGCCATAACACTATTAATTGCAACCATCACAAAACGTAATCCCGAAGGTGCAGGAAATGCCTAAGGAATTTGTGGTGGATTCGAGCTTCGCCGGAGAGAGACTAGATGTTGCTATTTCAGCAATGCTAGAAATCTCCAGAACCGCAGCCGCAGAGTTAATTGATCAATCATGCGTCAAAGTAAATAATCGGGATGCCGCAAGAAGCTACCGGCTCAATTTGGATGATTTGATTTTAGTAACTGAGCGCAATGCGTCTGATGCTGAGCCACAACTGATTGCAGCTTATCCTGATATCGAAATTCCAATTCTGTATGCAGATGATGATTTAGTAGTGATTAATAAGCCAGCGGGCGTGGCAGCTCATGCTTCAGTGGGTTGGAATGGCCCAGATGTTCGCCATCGCCTCACGCAACAAGGCCATCGCATTTCGACCAGCGGGGCGGCAGAACGCCAGGGAAGTGTGCAACGCCTTGATGTTGGCACCAGCGGCGTTCGGGGTGTTGCGAAGAGCGAGTTGGCTTACAGTGATTTGAAGCGGCAGTTCAAAGAGCGAGAAGTCACCAAGATCTATCTGACTATTGTTCAAGGCTATCCAGATCCGGCATCTGGCACGATCGATGCACCGATTGGCCGACACCCAGGTGCCGATTATCGATTCGCCGTTATTGCTGGCGGTCGATCCAGCATTACCCATTACGACACGTTAGAGATGTATCGGTATGCATCACTCTTACGAGTTGAGCTAGAGACTGGTCGAACTCACCAAATTCGCGTGCATATGTCTGCGATCCGGCACCCATGCGTTGGCGACCTCACTTATGGCGCAGACCCAACCTTGGCTGCAAAATTGGGACTAAAGCGGCAATGGCTGCATGCGGCAGAACTCGGCTTCACCCACCCGATGACCGGGGAGCGGATGAGATTCTCGGCTCCGTTGGCTGCGGATCTGGCCCAAGCACAACAAATCTTGGCAGAAGTTCTAAATTGAGTTAGCGTCAATCCTTAATTTCTGGAGCAGAGTGATTAGGGTTGCAAGACCGAGGCGAGATAGGAAAAATCATGAGTGACTCATTTGTGCACTTGCATGTGCACACTGAGTACTCGATGCTTGACGGCGCTGCTCGATTAGATGACTTAACAGCTGAAGTAGCGCGGCAGCAAATGCCAGCAATTGCGATTACCGATCATGGC
>JBJOHY010000071.1:0-6348 GCA_046047475.1 Actinomycetota bacterium
AGTTGATGATCTGCCCGAACGAATTGATTCAATATTGAACAAATTGAAGGACGCAGAAAAGGCAGTAGAACAACAGAAACGTAATGAACTCTTGGCGAAAGCCGGCAATATTGTTGGCAAGCCAACTCTCATTTCAGATTTAAAGCTGTTTGCTTTTGCCGCAGAGCTTGACTTGGAATCATTGCGAGAATTAGTCTCTAGAACTAAAGGCGATAATCCAGATGCGGTAGTAGTCGCGTTAACCTCAACTTTGCCCGCAGGATTAATCATTGGTTTAGGTGACCGAGCTATATCCGAAACCTTGGACGCAAGAAAGTTATTGGCGGCAATAACTGCACAATTTGGCGGTAAAGGCGGCGGAAAACCAGAGATGACGCAGGGATCTCTTAGTGCTGACGCTAAGCCGAGTGTTGTTATTGAGCAATTGCCTAATTTGATCGCATCGCTGAAGTAGTGATTATGACTGCCATTGGAATTGATTATGGCACCGCACGAATCGGGGTGGCGCGACAAGTGCCTGGAACTAATCTGGTTGTGCCATTAGCGGTGGTTTCACCGTCAGAGTTCGATCAGTTTTTTTCAAATTGGCTTGTTGAGTATGCCGTTACCGAAGTTTACGTCGGTTTGCCAATCACGTTGGCAGGCGAAACTGGAGTTGCGGCGCAAGGGATTCAGGCTTGGGTTGAGCAACAGCAAGCAAATTATCCTGATTTGAGTTGGGTACTCATCGATGAACGATTAACATCCAGTATGGCAAGTAGGGCGATGGCTCAAGCGGGGATATCTGCAAAGGAGCAACGGGGAAAGCTTGATTCGCAAGCCGCAGTATTTATCTTGGAACAGGCACTAGACCGAAAGCGTCAGCGTGATGAAGAAGCTGATTGATCTAGGTAGGTCTCAATTAATAGTTGGCGCGGTTATTGGCTTAGGTCTTATTGCGATTGGCTTCTTTCAGATTTATCCATCTGGACCAAGAGAGAGTTGGTCGGGGAACGGCGAGGGAGAAGTAACCATTGAGATTCCTACGGGTGTCAATTTGACCGAAGTTGGTCGAATCCTTGCTGCTGCTGGAGTAGTTGAGTCTGCATCCTTTTTCGCAATTGCTACCTATGATCGAGAAGAAGCCAAACTGATTCAACCTGGTAGATATTTAATGGCATTGCGGATGGGTAGCGATGAAGCAATTGATCGCCTGCTAGATCCGACGAGCAAACAGCAACTGCGCATTGCGATCCCTGAAGGATTACGTCTAAGTTCGGTAGTTACATTGTTGGCAAAACGCCTAAGTCTTAACGAAGATGCAGTTAGAGCAGCAGTAAAGCGGCTCGAAAAAAATGAGTTGCCGAGCAAACTCCCTAATTATGCTGATGAATCTGCGGAGGGTTTCTTGTACCCCGCGACTTACCAATTTCCAGATAATGTAAATATTGATCAGGTGCTGACTGAGATGGTTAATCGTTTCTATCAAGCCGAACGGAATTTAGACCTGATAAATGAATCTAAACGCCTCGGTTTTACACCAAGAGAGTTATTAACTATGGCTTCTTTGGTTGAGGCTGAGGCTTTTCCAGCGGATTTTGGAAAAGTAGCTAGAACGATTCTTAATCGACTTAAAGCAAATATGCCACTTCAGTTTGATGCCACCGTCAATTATGCACTTGGCACCAACAAGTTATTGTTCACCGAGTCAGAATTTCAGATAGATTCGCCCTACAACACTTATCGCTACCCGGGACTACCACCAGGACCAATTGGTTCACCTGGTGAAGCAGCGATGTCAGCAGTTATTAACCCACCAGCGGGCGATTGGCTTTATTTTGTTAGCACCAATCCCGATAAAGGAATCACCAAATTCACCGGTAGTTATCAAGAGTTTCTAAAGTTCCGCGCAGAATTTCAAGCCTGGTATCGAGAGAATCGATAGAGATGCACCCATTATCAGCTTCCAGCGAAGATTTGAATCTAGCTAAATTTGCTCATGTCCTCGGCAATCCAGTGTCTCATTCATTATCGCCGCGGTTACATAATGCTGCCTACGCATATCTGGACCTCCCGTTTCAATATTCAGCAATTGAGGCTGACGAATCTCAATGTTTAGAATTGATTAACAAATTGCGCGATGGAGAAGTATTTGGTTTATCTTTCACAATGCCATTTAAGGAAGTTGCATTTGCAGCAGCTGAAGTTAGAAGTCAATTAGTTGATAAGTCACGAAGTGCAAATACCATGGTTTATCGCGAGGGTGAACTTTTTGCTGAAAACACTGATGTTTATGGTATAACTCAAACATTAGTTCGAGCAGCAGCGAATTTTGATGATCCTTGGACCGTGATTGGTACTGGAGCAACGGCTCGATCTGCTATCTGCGCGCTTCAGGAGTTAGGAGTGGCAAATATATCTGTAGTTGGTCGAAATGAGTCTCGACTCAATGACCTTGTGGATCTCTATGGTGTAACACCAAATTATGAAATCAAGATTAGTGAATCAAATCTGATAAGCACTATTCCAATGTCGGCACAGAGTGAAATGAGTGAGTTTGTAGTCGGAACTAAATTTTTGCTTGATGTAACTTACGGGTCAACGAAAAGCCATTTTTCTCAGTTAGTGAATCATAATGGCGGTACAGTGATTTCGGGAGTTGAGATGTTGGTGCATCAGGCAGTTATGCAAATTGAGATCATGACGGGCCACAGCATTGCGGCAGAAATTTTGTTTGCAGCATTACCTAATTAGGGTGATAATCAAAAACTTGTTGCTATAACTTAGGAATGATCTGGATCTATTTTCCGATTTTACTTATCATTTCGATAATTGATATTCGAACTAAAAAAATTCCTGACGGTTGGAATCTGACATTAGCCCTGATCGGCATAGGTTTTACAACACATTTAGTCATTGTCATGAAGAAAAGTCTATGGCTCGGCATAGGTGGCACTCTGTCGGTTTTCTGTTGTCTACTCGCTTTGGCTGCCATCACTCATGGTTCATTAGGTGGCGGTGATATCAAGCTGGCCACGGCACTGTCCCTACCAATCTCGACTCTGGGGGTTGAGCAATTGGTGCTTGCTTGGTTAGTTATCGGAATGAGTTGTGTACCAATATTGGGGCTCGCAGCGATCCGGGCAATATCTTGGAATAGCAGGATTCCTTTCGCCCCTAGCCTTGCGCTTGGCTACTTGGCTGCGATGGTGTGAGAAACTTCCGCCATGTTGCGATGGCTCACTGCAGGTGAATCACATGGCCCTGCCCTGACCGCGATCATCGAAGGTTTGCCAGCTGGAATTGGACTTACCACTGATGATCTCCGGGGCGAACTTGCTCGACGTCGCCTTGGCTATGGCCGTGGTGCCCGAATGAAGTTCGAACAAGATGAAGTTTCAATCCTGGGTGGCGTTAGACATGGAATATCGATTGGTGGGCCGATATCGATATTGATCAACAATACGGAGTGGCCGAAATGGGAAGATGTCATGTCGGCCGATCCAGTGGATCCGGAAAAGTTAGCCGAGTTAGCTCGAAATGCACCACTTACTCGACCAAGGCCGGGCCATGCTGATCTAGTTGGCATGCAGAAATACGATTTTGCTGAGGCAAGGCCGGTATTAGAGCGGGCGTCAGCAAGAGAAACTGCAGCGCGAGTTGCTCTTGGTGCAGTTGCCAAAAAGTTCTTAAGCGATGTTGCTTCGGTTAGCGTTATTTCACATGTAGTTTCGATTGGTACGGTTGATCTTCCAGAGGGAATAACTCCTTTAGCAACTGACCTCGAGGTTATCGATGCTGATCCAGTTCGGTGCGTTGACCCATCAACTTCATCTCAGATGCAGGATTTGATCGGAAATGCACATAAGGCGGGAGACACTTTGGGTGGCGTAGTTGAAGTTGTGGTTTTTGGCTTGCCACCAGGCTTAGGAAGTTATGTGCATTGGGATCGACGCATTGATGCCAAACTTGCTGCGGCATTAATGGGTATCCAGGCAATCAAGGGAGTTGCGGTAGGGGACGGATTTGATACCGCAAGGCGTTTTGGTTCACAAGCGCATGATGAGATGGAATTGAAGGATGGTGCAATTCAACGTAGCACCAATCGCGCTGGGGGCACTGAGGGCGGTATGACCACCGGTGATTTACTTCGAGTTCGTGCTGCGATGAAGCCGATTAGCACAGTTCCAAAAGCATTAAAAACGATTGATACCTCAACCATGGAAGCTGCTACCGCGCACCATCAACGCAGTGATGTTTGTGCGGTTCCTGCAGCAGGCGTTGTTGCAGAAGCAATGGTTGCATTAGTTTTGGCAGATGCCATGCTTGAAAAATTTGGTGGCGATAGCGTTGGCGAGACTCGAAGAAATTTACAAAATTATCTGGCGAATTTAAGTGTGTCATGACTACCTGTGCGTTAGTTGGCATTCCAGGATCAGGAAAGTCAACGGTTGGTAGGGAACTGGCTAAGCGGTTGTCAGTTGACTTTATCGATACCGATCGCGTAATTGAGCGTAACGCTGGAAAATCAGTGAGTGATATTTTTGTCCAAGATGGTGAAGAAAATTTTCGCAAGCTAGAAAAAGTTACAGTATTGGATGCGTTGAAAAATACCTCGGCAGTCGTTTCTTTAGGTGGCGGTGCAGTGATCGATGGGGATATCCGTGCGGCACTAAAACAGCATAAAACTTTTTGGTTGCAAACCTCCATTCCATGTGCATTGCGGCGTACTAGCATGAATCAAAATCGACCACTGCTTCTTGAAGCGCCTCGCGCCACATTGATCAAGCTGCTTGAGCAACGAGAGGGCTTCTACCAAGAAGTTGCCCGGGCAGCAGTTGTTACGGATGACAAGAGCATTAAAACTCTAGTTGATGAAATCGAGGAACTGTTGAAATCAGGTGAGATTAATGAATCGAATTGATTTTCCTGGGAATAATTCCTATCCGGTGTTTATTGGCACTAATTTTGATTCGCTGATTGAACCTATTATTGCTAACCGCCAGAGAATTGCAGTGTTAACGGCGGCAGCAACTCAGCCAATTGGTCAGCGAATTGCGAAATTAGCTCCCAGCCAAGCCGTAGTTATCAAAACCTTGCCGGACGGTGAAGCAGGAAAGACAATTGCGGTCGCAGAAGGGTGCTGGAATTTCCTTGCCGAAAACAAGATCGCCAGAGGGGATGTCATTATCGGAATAGGTGGTGGTGCGGTAACTGATCTCGCAAATTTTGTTGCGGCTACCTGGCTACGGGGAGTTAGCGTGGTTCTGATTCCGACTACTGTGTTAGGAATGGTGGATGCTGCAATTGGCGGCAAATGTGGAATCAACACTGAGTCTGGCAAGAATCTAGTTGGTGTGTTTAATGACCCAATCGCTGTAATTTGTAATCCGGAATTTCTCAGCACGATGGATCACAAAGACTTTAGGGCTGGATTTGCAGAAATTATTAAGTGCGGTTTTATTTCTGACCCAGAGATAATTGAAATTATTAAAAAGGCAGAAAGAACCGTTTTGGATTGGCGCACTGAAGCATTTCAATCAGTGTTACTTCGGGCTATTCAAGTAAAAGCGCAGGTTGTTGGGGCCGATCCTTACGAAAAAGCCACCGATACGGTTGGTCGGGCAGCTCTAAATTACGGGCACACATTGGGCCATGCGATAGAGAAGTTCAGCGGCTTTACGTGGCGGCACGGCGACGCTATTTCAGTGGGAATGGTTTTTGCCGCCGAATTGGCGTTCAAGATGGGGCTGATTGAAGAAGACCTACTCAGTTTGCATTATGAGATTCTTGAACTGTTAAGTCTTCCTACCCGATACAACGATGCTTCATTGTCCGACTTGATCCCAATCATGGCATTAGATAAAAAGGTAGCTCAGGGAAATGTTAGATTCGTTTTGCTAACCGAGTTGGGGCGGTCAAAATATGTTTCCGATATTGAGCCAGATACGCTTGCCGCTGCGTTTGCAGCTCTGGGAGAGGATTGACCATGTCTAAAGTGCTGATTCTCAATGGCCCTAATTTAGGTAGATTGGGAGTGAGAGAGCCAGAAATTTATGGCAACACCAGCTATGCAGAACTGACCGAGCTATGCCTGGCAGAGGCAACTAAATTGGGCCTTGAGGCTGAAATGCGCCAAACTGATAGCGAAGCCCAGTTAGTCGCGTGGGTGCATGAAGCAATTGATAACGAAATGCCCATCGTGATCAACGCAGCTGCATTTACTCATTATTCATACTCATTACGTGATGCCCTGGCTCAGTCCAAGTTTCCCGTAATCGAGGTACACCTTTCTAATCCAGTGGCCCGCGAAGAATTTCGACAAGTCAGTGTCATCTCAGCGGTATGTACTGGCACCATTTCCGGATT
>JBJOHY010000072.1:0-15522 GCA_046047475.1 Actinomycetota bacterium
TCTATCTGGTGCTGGCCCTAAGGGATTTCCAATCAGAAGTATCGCCGGCCTCCCACATGTAGGTGACTTAAAGATGGCAATAATTCCAGTCGATTTTGATAATGCACCTGGTGTTGGTGTCCCTGGAGATATGTACGCCAAAGACTTGACTGAAATTGTTGATTGGGCGGAATTCGTAACCAAATCAAGATTGAATTACCAACCTGAACTCGTTTCAAAAAGCTGGCTACGTGCACCAAAAGGTGCGGAATGGTATGTCTGCGTTCAGTGTCGCAAAGGTGCTACATCTGAAAAGCAACCAATGCCAACTGCGCTCCAAGAATTAATTTCACTTGCAGATCCGATTTATGATTTTACAAATGTTAAATTTGTTTATTTTATTTTTCCGTTGGAAGCAGAGAGTAAATATGGTACTTCACTCTACTTCCATCAAGTGAATATACAAACTGCTGAAGGTTCGAAGTCGGTCGCAGTTTATGGCGAGATGGGAGGTTTTGATGTTAGAGATGCCAATCCCAACAACCTTGCGTTTAATCGAAAAAATATCTGGGAGCATCTCATTCATGAAGTACTACATTTTCAGGGAATTATTGGTCATGGGCCAATCAACGGTAGCGACCTCAACATCATGACTCACCAATGGGGCGCCTCAAAAATGGTCTCAACATGGGAGGGATTCTTAGCTAATTGGTATCGAGACGCTGAAATTAAGTGCCTCGATAAGGCAAAACTAAGTGACCCCGTATATATAACTATGGCATCACTAGATCAGATGGGTGATAAACCAATTTCAACTATGGTGAAACTCAGTAATGAAGAAGTTATAGTCATCGAAAGGCGTTCTAACGGGAAATACTCCAACTTTGATCAATCTCGATGGTTCCCAAAGATGGACAATTTCACTGCATACTATGTAAATGTGAACAAGGCGCAATACCGAAATGACGCTGATCCAGACTCTGAAGCCAAGAACTTCTGGCGCACCATTAGGGAAGATGGCAAGGTGCCGATTGTTAAGTCGGTAAGCGCTGAGGGGATAATCATCGAAGTAGTTGCAGAGAATCAATTAAAAATTAGCCGCAGCTAACTACTCAAAATCCCGATCAGCAGCTGTTTCAGTTGGGTTGAATGGCTCTGGTACATCCTTTGCCATATCCGCAAAGCGAGAGTAATGACCTTGGAACACTACTTCGATATTTGCCATTGGACCATTTCGGTGTTTAGCCACAATTAGATCTGCTTCACCTCGTTTAGGGGAAGCTCGGTCATACGCATCATCTCGGTGAATTAGCACTACTACGTCAGCATCTTGCTCTAGCGAGCCAGATTCACGAAGGTCAGCAAGCTGTGGTCGCTTATCAGTTCGTTGCTCCGGACCTCGGTTGAGCTGAGAAATGGCAATTACTGGAATATCTAGTTCTTTGGCAAGTAGTTTTAATGAGCGAGAGAATTCAGATACTTCTTGCTGTCTGGATTCCACTCTTCGACCCGAAGTCATAAGTTGTAAGTAGTCGACGATGATTAGTCGCAAATTATGACGCTGTTTTAGTCGTCTGGCTTTAGCTCTAATCTCCATCATGGTGAGATTTGCTGAGTCATCAATATAAAGTGGTGAGTCAGAAATTGAGCTCATCTTTCGCGCTAAGCGCTGCCACTCTTGATCAGTCATCTTATTAGTACGCATGCTGCTTAAGAAGATATTAGATTCAGCGGAAAGCAGACGCATCACAATTTCAGTGCGGCTCATTTCTAGCGAGAAGATCGCAGTTGTTAACTGATTCTTAATTGCGGCAGCACGAGCAATATCTAAACCTAAAGTTGATTTACCTAAACCGGGACGAGCTGCAACAATAATTAACTGTCCTGGATGTAAGCCGTTAGTTAATTTATCAAGTTCAGTAATGCCAGTTGGCACACCAGTCATCACACCATCACGTGAGCCCAGTGCTTCAATTTCAGTTAACGCACCAGATAGCAAATCGCCTAACGGTTGATAATCATCGCGAGCACGATTATCCGAAACGTCGTACACCTCAGCTTGCGCGGCATCAACGATCTGATCAACATCGCCTTCGCCTTTGTAACCAAGTTGGGCGATCTTGGTGCCAGCTTCAACTAATCTTCTAAGCATTGCTTTATCACGAACAATATGTCCGTAATACTCAGCATTTGCTGCCGTTGGCACACCGTTAACTAATGTGTGCAGATAAGGTGCACCACCAATTTTGATTAGCTCACCAGTTTTACCTAGCTGCGCTGCAACTGTTACTGGATCAACTGGTTCACCACGACCATACAAATCTAATATTGCCGCATAAATAGTTGCATGTGCTGGCCGATAAAAATCCATCTCACGTAAATGCTCCACCACATCAGCAATTGCATCTTTGCTGAGCATCATCGCACCAAGCACTGATGCTTCCGCCGCGATATCTTGTGGGGGTAGCCGATCAAACCCGGGATCGCCCGCAGGTGATGGAAATTCGGCCACGCTCATGAGGGCATTGTGCCGATTTGCACTGACAGATGCGATCGATGCTGTGGGGGGAGTCGGGGATGAGCTGGGTATCACCTGTGGATAACAGGTTTTCGCCTGTGGGTGACCTGTGGGAATCCCTCACTGAATTGGCCAAAAACTCACTGTTTTGAGGGGAAATCCCCACCCACACCCTGTAGATAACAAATAGTTGGCCAGTATTTTTGACCTTGCTGATTTTTATTGCAATTAAGCACAAAAAAGGGCGCCCCGAAGGGCGCCCTTTTGGTAGATCTAGCTGTTAGCCTGCCACAATCTCTACGTTGACATGACCAACGATGTCATGATGCAGCTTTAGTGGAACTTTATGAGTTCCAGCTAATTTAATTGGATGCTGCAGTTGCACAATTCGCTTATCTAGCTTGTCGCCACCCGCACGATAGATTGCTTCCACAATGTCGTTAGCACCAATCGAACCAAACAATTTGCCGGATTCACCAACGCGAGTCTTAATGGTGACTTTGTTGGCTTTCAACCAAGCTGCAACTTCTTGCGCATGATCTTTACTTCTTACTGCCCGCTCAGTTCGAGCGCGACGAATTGCCGAAACTTGATTAGCGCCACCTTTAGTCCATAGCACGGCCAAGTTTCGTGGGAATAGGAAGTTACGACCATAGCCTGGCTTTACTTCAACGACATCGCCAGCATCGCCTAGACCTTCAATGTGATTAGTCAGAATAACTTTCATGGTTTCTCCTTACCGACCACTTGAAGCGTATGGCAACAGCGCCATCTCGCGTGCGTTACGAACTGCGGTTGCTACTGCGCGCTGTTGCTGCACTGATAGTCCTGTTACTCGGCGAGCACGAATCTTGCCGCGATCAGAAACGAACTTACGTAGCAAGTTCACATCTTTGTAGTCAACGAAAGTGACATCTTTTGGTAATGCTGGACTTACCTTCTTAAATACTTTTTTGTTCTTATCGTCATCTTTACCGCGACGACGATTGGAGTTTGATTTACTGTCTTTTGCCATTAGTTCTCCTTAAAACGGTGGCTCGTCAGCGAAGCCGCCGCCCCACGAATCGGTTTGATTGCCAGCTGCCCAAGGATCATTTGCGGCAGGTCCGGCGTTGGAAGTTCCATTGTTGTCACTGCGTGACATGCGAGTTACTTTTGCGGTGGCATTTCTAAGTGCTGGTCCCACATCATCAACTTCTAGCTCAACTACCTGACGCTGCTGACCTTCTTTGGTCTCATAGCTGCGTTGTTTTAGTCGGCCAGTGACAATAACTCTGGTGCCTTTTGTTAGTGACTCTGCGACGTTCTCAGCGTATTGCCGCCAAACGTTGCAGCGCATAAAGACGGTATCGCCGTCTTTCCATTCGTTGCTGTTGCGATCGAAAACTCGAGATGAAGATGCAACAGTGAATGATGCAACTGCTAACCCGTTTGGGGTGAATCTCAGTTCTGGATCGTTAGTTAAGTTACCAGTTACGGTAACAGTGACATCGCCGGCAGCCATTATTTTTCTTTATCTTCGCGACGAATAACTTTGGTTCGCATCACAGCTTCATTCAAATTAAGCTGGCGATCAAGCTCAGCAACTGCATCAGCCGAGCAAGTTAGCTCCATCACGGCGTAGATGCCTTCGCTTTTCTTTGCGATGTCGTAAGCCAAGCGGCGACGACCCCACACATCAACTCCATCAACTTTGCCGCCATCTTTCTTAACTACGTTAAGAAAGGTATCAAGGCTTGGTTTGACGGTTTTTTCTTCTAGATCCGGGTCAAGAATGACCATGACTTCATAGGCACGCATACCTAAATAAGCCCCCTCTGGACTAAGCGGCCACTGACCTGTTTCAGTGGCAGGAGGTAATTGGGTTTCCCCAAGAACGAGGAGAAGGTTAGCAAGGGGGGAAAATTGATCAGCGGCGGGGTTTTTCCCAAGTAATTACGAGGGAATCACCAATTTAGGTATGTTAAACGTTACTAACGAGTAACGTTAGTATTTGCCCATGAAACTAACTCAAGCCATGTTTAACCAGCCAGAAGAGCAGCGTTACATGGACCCAGTTTCCCCTGGTGAACTTTTGCTTGAGGAATTTTTAAAGCCGATGAAGATTACTAAATACCGATTGGCAAAAGAGATTGGTGTTCCAGCTCAACGAATAGGTGAAATCATAAAAGCCAAGCGTTCGATCACGCCAGATACTGACCTGCGGCTTTGTAAGTTCTTTGGTTTGTCTGATGGTTATTGGTTACGTGTACAGGCAAGTTATGATCTTCAAATCGCAAAAGCAAAATTGCGAGATCAGTTACTCAAAATTCAACCATGGCCAAAGCGATAACTAGAATCAGTAATGAATTAAATCATGGGCAATAAATCGGCATCACAGGTCTTAATTGAACTGAAAAAATTAGGTAATCCGAAACTCGCAAATGATCAACTTTGGTTCTTTCAAACTCAAAAAGGTGGTTACGGCGAAGGAGATAAATTCCTCGGCATCAGAGTTCCGGTAGCTAGATCTGTAGCTAAAGCAAATCGTGACTTAAACTTGGTTGAGATTGAAAAGTTAGCCAAGAACAAATTCCATGAAGTGAGATTCGTTGGGCTAGCAATATTGGTATTACAGTTTCAGAAAACCAAGGATCCAAAACTCCGAAAGCAATTGTTTGAGTTCTATTTGAAGTTAGTGAAACAGGGTGTGGTAAATAATTGGGATTTAGTTGACGCTACAGCACCCTATCTAGGTGACTATTTAGTTGATCAAGCTAATGCAATGAAGTTACTTATTAAGCTAGTTAATAGTAAAGATTTGTGGGAGCAGCGAACCGGCATCATGCTTACTTTTGCCTTTATTCGAGCAGGAAATAATCAACCAACGCTAGTCCTGGCAGAAAAATTGCTTCACCATCCACATGATCTAATCCATAAAGCAACCGGCTGGATGCTTCGAGAAGCGGGTAAGCGAAACATTAAAGATCTTCGCGCCTTCTTAACTGAGCAGTCCAGCCAGATGCCGCGAACTATGCTGCGTTATGCAATAGAGAAACTGCCAGAAGCTGAACGAAAAAAGTGGTTAGCTAGAAAAGACTAACTTTGTAGTTCTGGCCGATCCTTAAACCAACTCAGACTATCTGGATTTGCCAGTGCTTCTAGGTTTTTAACTTCCCGATTATTTATTACTTCAGTTACCGCTAGCTCAACTAATTTATTGCTCTTAGTTCGAGGTAGCTCAGGGGCCGCAATAATTTTTGCCGGCACATGCCGTGGACTTGCTTTTGCTCGCAGCTGATACTTAATATCCGAAATAAGCGAATCGGTGAGCTCATAACCATCTCTTAGTTTCACAAACAAAATTACTCTAGTGTCGTTATCCCACTCTTGCGCTACCGCCATGGCTTCTTGAATCGGCACAAACTCTTCGACAATGCGATAGATCTCTGCCGTGCCAATTCTGACGCCACCACTATTTAGTGTGGCATCAGATCGGCCATAAATGACATATCCGCCATGTTCAGTAATGGCAGCAAAATCGCCATGGGCCCAGATGCCATCAAATTTTTCAAAGTAGGCAGCTCTGAACTTTTTATTGTCAGCATCATTACCAAAATAAAGCGGCCTTGATGGAAACGACTGCAAACAGACCAACTCACCTTTTTCATTGATTGGGGCCGGCTTGCCATCATCAGCAAACACCGACGTCTGCATACCAAGTGCTGGACCTTGAATTTCACCGGAATAAACCGGCTGCATGGGATTGCCCATCACGAAACAACCACAGATATCTGTGCCACCAGAGATGGACGCTAAATGAACATCAGCTTTGATTGCTTCATACACATAATCAAAACCTTCTGGGCTAAGCGGAGATCCGGTTGAGGTGATGGTTTTTAGTTTGCTTAAGTCATGAGTTTGATTTGGTTTCAGATCAAATTTTCTTAGCGAATCAATGTATTTAGCAGATACTCCAAACAGAGTAATTTGTTCTTCCTGCGCTAAATCAAACAATCTAGTTGGACGAGGAAATACGGGATTGCCGTCATACAGCACGATTGAAGCTCCAGTTGCTAGCACCATAAACAGCCAATTCCACATCATCCAGCCACAAGTGGTGTAGTAGAAGACGTTGTCGTTGCGCTGAATATCTAAGTTGTATCTGGTTTCCGATAACACTTTTAGCATAACTCCTGCTGCGCTATGCACAATGCATTTTGGTTTGCCAGTAGTGCCAGATGAGAACAAAATAAATCCAGGCTGATCAAACGGCAGCTCTACTGGTCGATGTTGCGCGGAATGCTTGCTATACCAAGTTTCGAAGTTCTCGGCGTAATCAGTCTGGGCGCCAATAAGCAATACTTGCTTTAAAGTGGGTAGACCCGAGACGATTTCTGGCAATCGATCTAAACAGTCGTTATCTTTTCCGTTGTATTGATAATTAGGTGCAGCTAATAACACTTTAGGTTCAATCTGGCCAAATCGATCCAGCACACCAGTTGTGCCAAAATCAGGTGAGGCGGTTGAAACGGTGGCGCCAATGCTTAGCGCACCAAGCGCATAAATCACTACCTCGGCCACGTTTGGTACCCATGCTGCAACAACATCACCTGGTTCAATGCCAAGGGAAAGCAGCCCATTGGCAACTTGCTTTACCGCAGTTTTAACTTCACCGCGAGTAAGTTTTCTTCGGATTCCTGCTTCGGTAATCGAGGTAATAATTACTTGATCATCATCGCCCTGCAGCAGGGTATTTACTACATTAAGTTTGGCGTCTGGAAAAAATTTAGTATCAAAAAAGCCGGTACCAGAAATTGTGGTTTCACCAATCTCGCCAACTACTTCACTGTCTTGCCAGACATAACGCCAGAGCTGATCTGGATTAGTGGTTGACCAGTTAAGCAAATCTGGATAGGAATCAACGCCAGCAAAATCTGCCAGGCGATGAATTGCTAAATCAGTTTTAGTTGGAGTCCAAAGTAGTTTTGCCATCAGGCAAATAAGTTTACTTGACGCTTGAGCCGAACTTCATCTTCAGTCGATACAGCGCACCAGCAATACCGCCTGGGGAGAACATCACGACCAATATAAAAATCACACCAAGAATAAATGCTGGCTCACTCATTGGACCGCCAATCCAATCTGGCAAACCACTAAGTGCACCTTGGGTATCCAGCGTAGTTAGTCGTTGCGATAGCACGACATAAAGCAAGCCACCAATTACTGCACCCCAACGGGTAGCAATACCACCCAAGATCACCATTAGTAGCAGCGAGATGGTGGTCTGCGTTGATCCCATGGTTGGGTTTGCGTTGTTAGTTACCACAACTGCCACCACACCAACAAGAGATGCCATAACTCCAGCTAGCACAAATGCAATTAACTTAAAGTTAAACGGTTTAAGTCCCAGCACACTAACTCGCTCTTCATTCTCGCGCAGCGCCTGCAGCACTCGGCCCATCGAAGATTGTGTCAGCCACCACACCGCAACATAAATTAGAACCAGAGTAATGAGCGATAACAGGTAAAGATTTCTAGTGTTTGACACCCCAAGGAAAAATTCTGGCACCGAATTAAAATTCAACTGCAGAGTTTGATCGCCATTACTTAGTCCCCACATATTTAATACCGCAATCACATGGCCTGCTTCGGCAAATGCCAGCGTCACCATCGCAAACGCAATGCCTTTAACTCGAAGTGCGGTGGCACCAGTAAATAGCGCAATTGCCGTTGCAAAAACGATTGCAAAGATTCCTGCCGGAATAATTCCCCAATCCCATCTAGCCATGGCATATGCCGCGCCATATGCACCTGCGGCATAAAACAGGGCATGGCCAAATGAAAGCAAGCCAGTAAAGCCAAGCAATAAGTCATAAGTAAGGGCAAGCGCGGCAAATAAGAACGCTACTGCGAAGGTTTGCTGTAAGCCCGGTTCGTTTAGCACTGGAGTAAATGCTGCTACACCAAAAAAGAGCATGCCTAAAGCTGGAACAAAGCGATATTTGCTAGGTAGCAGATTCATTAGTGTGCCACCTTTCCAAGCAAGCCTTGTGGTCGAACTAGCAGCACTAGCGCAAGCAGCATTACTACGACGAAGTCACCTAAACCTTGCACGTAGTAGTTAACTAACACCTGCGTGGTACCTACTATTACGGCAGCTATTGCAGTTCCTGGAACTGAGCCCATGCCTCCAATTACTACTGTAATGAACGCATAAATCAAGAACGCATCACCTAGTGTTGGGCCAACACCAGAGGCATAAGTTGTTGCTAACGCACCGCCAAGTCCGGCAGCGAAACCACCGATGAAGAATACGAACGTAAATGCTTTTCGCACATCAATACCAAGCGCGGTCACCATAGAACGATTCTCCACACCAGCTCGAATAATTAGACCAATTCGGGTGTAGCGCATCATTAAGAAGTTAGCTAGCAGCACCAGCACCGCAACGCCAATATATAAGAAACGGTCTACGCCAACAAAGGCATCACCAATTTGTACAGTGTTGTATAGCTGGGTTGGCGGCAGCACGATCAGTGGATCAGAGCCAAACCAACCTAGATATGCACTAGTTGCAACTAAGCCAAGACCTACGGTTACTAATGCTTGATCGATATGTCGGTCATATAAATACTTAATCAAAATCTGTTCAGTTGCTACCGCAAACAGCGCACCAACTAAACCAGCAATTAATAAACTCATGGCATAGCTAGTCAAACTGCCATCTACTCTGATGGAAGTAGTGAAATACCAGGTGGCATAGGCGCCAGCTGTTAAAAATGCACCGTGCGCAAAGTTAAGCACTCCCATTAAGCCGTAAATCAAACTTAGTCCTGAGGCCACTAAGAAATAAAGTGCACCAAGGCCAAGACCGGTCACAAACAGCGTGATAAAGATTTCCATTAGTGGCTACCTCCGCTCACGCCAAGCATTCGTTTAGCAAACTCAGCATCTTCCAGCTCACTTGGCACACCGGAATGAACTACAACACCTTGATCCATCACGACAATGTTTTTTGCAATTCGTTTGATTAACGGCAAGTTCTGCTCAACCAACAAAATTGTGGTGGCTTGGGAGGCAACATCTAGCGCATCTGCCACTTCGGTTACCAACTTTGGTGCCAAACCTTTTGTTGGTTCATCAACGAGTAGCAATCTAGTTTTATTTAGCAGGGCACGAGCTACTGCCACCATCTGCTGCTGACCGCCAGAAAGCGTGCCAGCGCGTTGGCCCTTTCGCTTTAATAACTCTGGGAACAAGTTATAAACCGTGTCGTAATCGGGATCTTTATCGCGCTCGGCAAGTTTTAGATTTTCTAGCACGGTTAATGACGCAAAGATTTCTCGATCCTCTGGCACAAAGCCCACACCTTTACGAATCACTTCATGTGTTTTTAGTGATGAAATCTCTTCATCAAACAACTTAATACTGCCAACCCGTGGCACTAAGCCAACAATTGATCTGAGGGTGGTTGATTTACCAACACCATTTCGTCCTAGCAGGCCAGTTACCACACCTGCCTCAATTTCAAAGTTAACACCTTGCAGAATATGTGAGCCTTTAATAGTGACATTCACATCAGAAAGAATTAGCGCTTTTGTCATAGCGACTCTCCAAGGTATGCGCTTTGCACGGTTGGATCATTAATTACCGTTTGTGGATCAGCACAGATTAATAACTCACCCTGATGCATTACCGCAATTCGATCAGCCAGGCCAAGCACTACATGCATATGGTGTTCCACCATTAACACCGTGCGACCATAATCGCGCGAAAGCGAGCGAATAATCTCAATTAATACCGGCACGTTCTCAACTGACATACCGGCCATTGGTTCATCCAGCATCACAACTTTGGCATCACTTGCGAGCACAATTGCAATTTCTAATCGACGCTTATCGCCATGTGATAGTGAACCGGCTAATGAAAATCTTTTATCTGCTAATCCCACAGCTGCTAGTGCTTCTTCAGCTTTGGCAATTGCTGGCTTAAAACTATAAGCGCGGCGAGTGATACTCATCGAGCCGCCCATTGCAGCTTCAGCTGCTAACCGAACATTTTCCAATACCGGCAGCATGGTGAACACGCTGGAAGTTTGGAAGGTTCTACCTAATCCCTTACTTGCGCGAGATGCTGGGGATTCATTAGTGATGTCATCATCACCTAAAAATATTTTTCCTCTAGTTGCTGGTCTTAAGCCAGAGATCAAATTGAACAAACTGGTTTTACCAGCACCATTAGGGCCAATCACACCAAGAGTTTCACCTGGGGTTACGGAAAGTGTTACCCCATCAACAATCTTGGCACCGCCAATTGCGAGGCTCAGATCGGAAACGCTTATTGCAGCGTTACTGGTCACTGAGCCTCGCAATCGTTAGACGGTTTTTAGTTAGTTGATTTTAGTTCAGCGGTGGCGCTGCGTTTGGATACAACTTAACTAGTTTTGGAATGAAGTTAGCGCCATCTCGCTCAAGTCGGCTTTGATACATTGGCTGAATCAAAGCGTGATCTTCCTTGCGGATGGTGGTAATTCCCTTCATTGAAGTGAACTTCCAGTTCTCCAGACCCTTGATCATGGCGTTAACGCCAGTTAGACCAGTCTTCTTGTTTGCTTTCATACTTAGCGCACGAACGATCATCTGAGCTGCAGTTACACCGTCTGGGGTGAATAAATCTTCACCATAGAACGGAGCCTGAGTTGGATTAGCCTTTCGGTAATCAGCTCGAAGTGCGTTTCCGATGGTGTTTGTTGAAGCACCTGGGAAATAACTTGATGAGTAGATCACGTTTTGGCTACCAAGTAGCTGGCCAAAGATTGGATATGCCGCGGTCTGTGCCAAACCGGTGACGATCTTGGTGTTGCCAAGCACGCCCTGTTGGCGCATTGCGGTCCACATGGCAAGTGAGGTCGCAGTATTTGACCAAGCAACGAACACGGTGTCTGGGTTGGACTGCTTTAGTCGCAACACATCTGCGGTGTAGTCAGACTTGGTGCCAGTTACCTTTTGGCCAACCACAGTTGCGCCTGGGAATAGTTTTGGTGCTGCAGAAATATATGCATCACCAAATGCGTTATCTTCGACGAACAACACAATACGTTTGCCAGCGATTGAGTTACCTAGCGCACCCTTAATTGGAATTAGATCCTGCTCGGTCTGAACACCAGAGCGGAAGGTGTACTTGTTTGAGAACTGGCTGCCTCGCTGCGTAATCAAGAACATCTTGGCTGGGCCAGAAATATAAAGAACTTTGTTCTGTGCTGCCTGCGGGGCAAGTGCAAGAGCAACACCGCTGCTAACAGTTCCAACCACGATCTTGCTGCCTTTGCCAACCGCAGTCTTAAAGTGAGTGGTTGCAGTATCTGGTAGACCACCATCGTCGTATTTAGTCAAAACAATCTTCTGATTGTTAACGGTCATGGTTCCCTTGGTGAAGTAATTCAAACCCCACTCAAGGCCTGCAACGTAGGCATCACCAAATGGCTTTAGACCACCTGAAGTTGAAGAGATAACTGATACTTCAACGTTTTTTGGTGCAGCATTAGCTGCAGTTGAGCCCGCAAATACCAGCGCTGCGGAAACACCGAGCACCAAGGCGTTGCGGAGCGTCTTTCGCACTGACATGCGAACTCCTTCTCTGACAGAGTGGACCACCAGTTGGCAGCCCGAATAGAGACTACCCTGCCCTATTGCTGTAGCCAAAATCAACACTAAACCCTGGGAATTACTCCCTTTCGTAAAGTTTCCGATTTTTCACACAGAATTGAGTATTGAATTACCCACGAGTAGCATTTTGGCTTGAGCCCCGTTTTCACAACACGTCAGATTGAGGATTACATGCGCGGAATTGAAGTCGATCTAACCGGCAAGAAAGCCGCAGTAACTGGAGCTGCCAGCGGTATTGGCAAGGCAGTAGCGGAAGCACTGGCGCGTGCTGGCGCAGAAGTTACCGTAGTTGATTTCAATGAAACCGCCACGCAAGAAGTTGCAGCTGCAATTGGTGGCAAACCATTGGTGCTGGACTTATCCGATAGTGAAAAAGTTGAACAAACCAAACTTGAAGTTGATATTTTAGTTAACAACGCCGGCTTACAAACGGTTTCTAAAGTTGAAGAGTTTGAGCCGGAGCGGTTTGCTTATATGCATCGCGTGATGTTAATTGCTCCATTCTTGTTGACTCGAAATGTAGTTGCTGGCATGTATGCCAAAAAGTGGGGCAGATTGATTCATATCTCTTCGGCACACGGCCATCGCGCATCTCCTTATAAGTCTGCCTACATTTCAGCAAAACATGGTTTAGAAGGATTTTCAAAAACTATTGCATTAGAAGCTGGACCTTATGGTGTTACCTCCAACACAATTGCACCTGCTTATGTCAGAACGCCGCTAGTTGAAAAGCAGATTAAGTCCCAAGCTGAAGTTCATAATATTTCCGATGCTGAAGTAATTGAAAAAATTATGTTGACTGCTCCGGTTATTAAACGATTGATTGAACCTAACGAGGTGGGTGATCTTGCGCTGTTTTTATGCAGTGAATCGGCTGGGATGATTACTGGCACGTCAGTTGTGATGGATGGCGGTTGGTTAGCCCGATGAGTTCATCACAACCATTAGCGGAACACAAAATTGATGTTACAGGTGGTCAGCTATCCGTATTTCAATATGGTGAAGCAACTGAAAAACAAATTCTGGCAATTCATGGCATCACTTCTAATCACTTAGCTTGGCAGCATTTTGCTGCACACGCGGTAAAGGCTGGTTATATGGTTTATGCGCCAGATCTCCGCGGTAGAGCAAACTCAAATCAACTGCCAGCTCCGTTTGGCATGAAAACTCATGCTGCCGATATGAAAGCAGTAATTGATCAACTAAAACTAAATTCACCATTAGTAATTGGTCATTCCATGGGTGGGTTTGTCGCGATTGCCCTTAACCACTTTTATCCAAACACGGTAAGTAAAGTTGTGTTAATTGATGGCGGTTTGCCGTTGGCATTACCTCCTGGCATGACTGTAGAACAAGTACTGCCGCTGGTCTTAGGTCCAGCACTTGCTCGCCTTGCGATGACGTTTGAATCTGCGGATGCCTATATTGATTATTGGCGAGCACATCCAGCATTTGCATCTGGCATTACACCTGAGATGGTTAACTACATCAAACATGATTTAGTTGGCGCTGCCCCGGAACTTAAGCCAAGCACTAATCCAGATTGTGTCAATGAAGATTCCATTGATCTATGGTCTAGCGATTTAATCGATAAAGCACTTCTTGATTTAGATCAAGATGTAGTGATGCTAAGAGCTGTGCGCGGACTGCAAAATGAACCAACCGCACTTTATCCAGAAGCTCTCTTGGATAGTCTCAAAACTAAATATCCGAAAGTTGAGATTAGAACAATTTCTGATACCAATCACTACGACATCTTGATGAGTAATTATGGGGCAACTGAAATTGCTAGAGAAATTTCGCTTTAATTGAATTCGGTGGTTTTATATGGCCTTCCAGCTTGATCGTAAGTGATCCAAGTTCCAACTTGTTCACCTAATTTGAATTGACCACTTCGTAATTTGGTGCCATCTTTTCGATACCACTGCCAGTTGCCATGAAGTTTGCCGAATTTGTATTTGCCTACTGCTTTTAATCGGCCGTTAGCGTAAAACTCTAAATACTCGCCAGATTTTCTTGGATAGCTAGCATTGATCTCGGCAATTCGATGCTTCACAATCTTCTTTACTAGCGCTGCTGGAATCTTCTGGCCTAACGGAAATTTAATTGCACCTTTGCTGTATTCAAAGTTAGTTAAATCTTTCGCTAAAGATTTAGTTATCTGTCCAGATGATGGAAAAATGCTGTTATGGTTTTTAAACCCATCAAATGAGATAAGCCCAACCCCAGCAATCTTTATCGTGGCTAAGTTGTATGAGATTTCTTCGGTTGCGCCAGGCAACAATTTGATTAACAGATCGCGCAGCTCCAGCAAAGTCTTCGCTTGTGCTTGCGGTAAGCGGCTTAGGTGCTTATCGATCACGGTTTTAGCCATTGGCGAAATCTAATTGACCAGATAGGTTCGGTAAATCACCATAACCACTCTAGGCTTAGGCAATGGTCAAAATTGGTGCTCACGTATCGCCCGCAAATGTGGTTGCTGAGGCAGAACTCCGCGGTGCTGACATTGTTCAGGTCTTTTTAGGCAATCCCCAATCTTGGTCCGCCCCAACCTTTTCTCATCCCGGCGGCGCTGAAGGCATGAAACAAGCGCTGTTGGATGCTGGGATTGATGCGTATGTTCATGCACCTTATTTAATAAACATTCCAACCACTAATAACAAGGTGCGAATTCCATCTCGAAAAGCCCTGCAACAAACGGTGGATGCCGCTTTTGCCATTGGTGCTAAAGGGGTGATCGTTCATGGTGGGCACGTGCCAAAGGAAGATGATCCGGAACTGGGTTTTGCCAACTGGAAAAAAGCGGTTGATCAATTAGAGATGAAAGTGCCAGTATTTATTGAGAACACTGCTGGCGGTGAGCGAGCTATGGCTCGACATCTTGAGGCAATTGCCAAACTCTGGGATCAGGTTGGGCATAGCGGAGTTGGTTTTTGTTTTGACACTTGTCACGCCTGGGCGGGCGGGATGGATTTAGCAACTGCAGTAGAAAAGATCACCGCAATAACTGGCAAAATAGATTTAGTTCATGCCAATGATTCCAAAGATGCTGCTGGTTCTGGTCGCGATCGCCATGCGAATATCGGTCAGGGCAATATTGATCTAAATGTTTTAGTTGCCGCAATCAAAGCTGCTAATGCGCCAGTAATTACCGAAACACCAGGTGAAGCAGCTGAGCAAGCAGCTGATATTGCACTGCTTAGATCTCGCTTAGGTTAGTCATGCAAATTGTTCAGTTAACTGAAGATGAATATCTAAATTTTCTAACTACGCAAACTGACTACTCTTTTTTACAAACTCCGGCTTGGGGAAAAATTAAAACCGGTTGGAGTTATGAACTACTTGGTTTTAAGAAAGATAAGTTAATTGGCGTTGGTT
>JBJOHY010000073.1:0-3733 GCA_046047475.1 Actinomycetota bacterium
TCCAATCCACTGCCGGCAACAACGCCAGCACCATGCACTTCAGCGTCATTTAGCACTAGCGTTGGAATTCCTAATGCATTTGAGATTTCGGCTTTCGCATCAAAGCCGTTCCATTGCTGAACTAGCTCTGGCAACACAATTGATCTTGGACCGGATTTAGTGACATAGTGGGGAGTAGTGATTACAACGCCATGGCGAATCATGCCTGGAATACCAATTGTTGCCCGATCAGCTTTTGGTAATTGATTTGCTAACTCACTAATTGTGGTGACAAATAATTTTGTTGAAAGCGGATACGGCGTGCTCACTTGAATTGGTTGCGAGCGCATAGTGCCCGCTTCGTCTAACACGGCTGCCTTAATACTGCCGCCGCCGCAATCAATAGTGAGGGTTGTGGTCACCGGCTAAGCATGCCTGAGTTATCGCTGGAAAAGAAACTTAAGCGTTTCTGGCTTTTCGATCTGCCCGCCAAGTTCTAAGCCCAGCAATCAGGGAGGCGGTAATAAAGAACGCGGCAATTAGATAAGCCACTGACTTAACTGCTTCATTGCTGGCAGCGTAATAGCCAACTAACGTAATACCAATTCCCCAAGCAACAGCGCCAGTGAAATTAGAGGTGAGGAATTTGTAGTAGTTCATGTTGCCAATGCCAGCAATTGCTGGAATAAAAACTCTAGCCCAGGGCATAAAGCGCGCAATTACTACTGACCACCAACCATATTTCTCATAGAACCGCTCGGTTTTAGCTATTGCCGATTGAATCTTTGGCCCACCTCTTCGAGTGAGGTATGGCCGGCCGTAGTGTCTGCCTAAAATAAAACCAACTTGATCGCCAACAAATGCCGCTAAGCCAACGCCAATTACTAACACTTGAATATTTACGTTATTTGATGTGGCAGCAATAATGCCGGCTGCAAACAGTAGCGAATCGCCAGTAATAAATGGAATAAATGCACCAATAAACAGCCCAGTGCCAGCAAAAACTAATCCCCAGATCACCAAATAAAAGATGATGGCGCCAGTGTCGTTAAGCAAGTTGTTTAGATTGCCATCGAGCGCAGCGGTGTGGATCAAAATTCCTCCTGGGTGAGCCAGAGTTTATCGATTAGCAGCAAACCTATTGGGGCTAGGTTGCAGTTAAATTAGTGAGTTGCCTCACCTTTGTGTCTAAATTGCGCATAACCATGCGGCAATAGCTCAATTACGCTTAGCGCGATCATGATGCCAGCTACCACAGTTAGAACTTTTGCAATAAGTAATTGGTTCAATACTTGAACTTCAAGCAAGATAACTGCGCTGCCAGATATCTCAGCTGCTGCTGCCACAAAAACAAACAGCAGCGCTCGGGATTTATTAAAGCCAGCCGCGAGTGCGGCGGCAGCAATGGCAAGGCCTTCTGGAATATTGTGAACCGCAATCGCAATTGATGTGGCAATGCCGGCGTTTAGATCCTGCACCGTAGTTGCAATTGCCGCTGCTCCTTCTGGCAAATTGTGTGCGGTAACAGCTGCCATTACCAAAATGGCGGAGGATTTAAGCGAATCTAAATCACTGAATTGATTTCCAATCCAGCGCAGCAGCACCACGATTAAAAATCCAATCCCAAGCCAGAGCATCAGGTCAGTTGTGTCTAGCTCGGCGTCATATGCCTGCGGAATTAACTGAGTGAAGCTGACATAAAGCATGGCAAGAGCGGCAACAATTAGGGCTAAGCCAATAGCGCGATCAGAGATTTGCTTTCTACCAGCAACAATTACCCAGCCCAGAAGCGTTGCGCTAGCCGCGGCAGTTGCTAACCAAAATCCCAACAGCGCATTGCTGGTATCCATCAATCTCGCTTCTTTTCGATCGGCACGATCTGACTTGAGATCTTCTTAAAGCCATGTTTCTGATACAGATTAAGCGCGGCAGTATTAGGTGCATCAACATAAATAATGGCTTCTCGGAAACCTTTGTCATAAATTCGATTCAAACCGTGGGTTAGCACCGCTTTGCCTAATCCTTTTAGTTGATATTTCTGCGTTAGCCCAACTAAATAGATCTCAGCGTCTGGCACCATCCGCTCAATATGCACCTTCACCCAAACAAAGCCAACAATATTTCCTTCCGCATCTCGCAGCAGGAAAAAGTCTTCTGGATTAAACCAGGGCTCATTTAACCTGGTAGTTAGATCAGATAGATCCCAAAGCCCTTGCTCAGGGTGAGCGGCAAACGCATCTGCATTTGCAGCTAAAAACTCTGCTTCATCGCGATTTACTTTAAATTGATGCCAGGTGAATTCACTTGGCACGGTTTGAGTAAAGCGCTGATTGAGCTCAGTTCGCATCAACCAGATTTCGCGAGTATTAGTTGATGACATGTAATTCCTAATTAATGGGGTGAGTGACGGGACTTGAACCCGCGACATCCGCGACCACAACGCGGCGCTCTACCAGCTGAGCTACACCCACCATGTCGTAAGCGAAGTTAGCCTTAACCAACCTCTCTAACGGCGGCCGTACTCTACCCAACTCACTCATTTGGGCTGCGCCTAGTGTTGATCTCTCCGGCCACCTGCTTCACCCGATCCGTGCTAGGTCCCGGATCTGGCTGAAACACTAACTCGCGATAGAACCTTAGTTCCTCAATTGACTCTTTAATATCGCTCAGCGCGCGGTGGTTTCCCACTTTTGCGGGAGTGCCAAAGTAAACCCGCGGATACCAGCGTCGCACGATTTCTTTAACGCTAGAGACATCTAACAATCGGTAATGCAGATGCGCATCAACCTTTGGCATGTCTCGAATTAAAAACCCGCGATCCACATAAACACTGGATCCCGCTAGCGGAGATTTCCTTGGTTCTGGAATATGTGACTTGATATAGGCCAAAAGTTGTTCTTCAGCTTCGGCCAACTTAACCCCGCTAGGTATTTCAGTGATAAGGCCAGAATCAGTATGCATCTGCTTCACCACATCTACCATGGAATCTAATATTGCTAAATCATCTGGCTTAATTACGATCTGAAAGCCCTCATCCAACTCGGTTAAATCAGCTTCAGTCACAATGCAGGCGACCTCAACTAAGGCATCTTTGGTGAGGTCAAGGCCAGTCATTTCGCAGTCAATCCAGACAATGCGCTCTGAGGTGCGGGAGGTGTTATTCATACAGGGACACTGTAGAGGAGGGAAGGTGGTTCACAGAAACCACACAGGAATCTCACAGATCCTTGGCAGTGACGCACTCGATGCTTCAACCAGCGGATCCTCCGCGACTCTGATAGGAGTAGATATGAAACGAGCACTAACTGCTGCGGCAGCCCTGGTGGGAGCTGGCGCACTGTTGTTAGGTGCAACTGCAGTTGCTAATGCTGATCATCGCGGCAACGCTGTCGCTGGTGCAAAAGCACACGGTCCAATCAATGGCCTGGTTGCTGCTGGCACGATCACCCAAGCAGAAGCAGATGCGTTCCACGCAGCAATGAAAACTGCAGCAGAAGCGAAGCGAACTGAGTTGAAAGCAGCACATGATGCCGCGCGGGACAAAGCGTTGGCAGATTTAGTTGCTAAGGGCACTTTGACGCAAGCTCAAGCAGATCTGATTAAAACTGGTGGCAGCGCACTTCGCGATGCCCTTAAAGCCGGAACTATCAGCTATGCCCAACTGGGTGCAGTTAAAGATGCTATGCAAGCTGCAAAACCAGTAACTGATCCAATGAAGGATTTGGTAAAGCAAGTTACAGATCAGCTAGTTGCG
>JBJOHY010000074.1:0-3144 GCA_046047475.1 Actinomycetota bacterium
ATATCTAGTTCGGCAGTGAAAGTAATTGACTCATTATCTTTTAGTTCACTTACGTTTACTTCCGGCGGACCAAATGGATCCAGGTCGTGCTCTTTAACAGCTTCGGCATAGGCGCGCGGAAGCACTGAGTTAACAACTTCTTCTAATACTGCAGCTCGACCTACCCGCTGATCGATAATTGCCGTTGGTACTTTGCCTTTACGAAAGCCAGGAATGGTTACCTGGTTAGCAATTGCTTTGTAAGCATTTTGAAAATCCGGTTTAAGTTCATCAAACGGCATCTGAATTGTTAACTTAACGCGCGTTGGACTTAAAACTTCCTTATCGGATTTCACTTTGCTCCTAAATATTTTGATTGGTCGGGGCGGGGAGATTCGAACTCCCGATCTCCTGCTCCCAAAGCAGGCGCGCTAGCCACTACGCTACGCCCCGATGACTTAAACCTCATCAAATCGGTTCCAAGACCGCGCAATGGTAGTCGTAGGAGCCGATTGGCTGTGACTGGGATCAGCCCTAGCGGACTGACCTAGTAGATTTTGCTCTATTGCGGGTGTAGCTCAATGGTAGAGTTCTAGCCTTCCAAGCTAGCTGTGCGGGTTCGATTCCCGTCACCCGCTCCAATCAACAGCAGTTCTTCTCGTAATCAGTGATCTGTCCGATTCGCCTGACGTGTCGCTCATCCCCTGGAAATTGCGTCTCAATAAACGCCTGTGCGATTGCTTTTAGGGCGGCTTCGTCATGCATTCGAGCGCCGATTCCAACTACGTTTGCGTTGTTGTGCTCGCGGGCGAGTTGCGCGGTTTCAACTGACCAAGCCAGTGCGGCTCTAATTCCAGCAACTTTATTTGCGGCAATTTGTTCACCATTTCCGGAGCCACCTAGCACTATTCCTAAACTGCCTGGCTCATTAACTACCGCAGTTGCAGCAGCAATACAAAAACTTGGGTAATCACATGATTCAGCTGAGTTAGTGCCGTGGTCAATTACTTCATGTCCGGCTAACGAAAGGTGTTCCTTCAAAATTTCTTTGGCAGCAAAGCCGGCATGATCTGATGCGATGTGTACTTTCATTTATCCTCAATCAAAAATTGGGCCAACAGTGCGAGAGCGTTTTAGCTCAAAAAATCCTGGGTACTGCGCACAAGCAACTACGCCATCCCAAAGCTTGCCAGCCGCTTCACCTTTTGGCGCCGGTGAAATTACTGGACCAAAAAATGCCGCACCAGCAACTGCAATAACTGGTGTGCCAACATCAGTGCCAACTTGATCCATACCAGCATGATGGCTGGTTTTCACAGCGTCATCCCACGCAGTATCTGTCGCTGCGCTCGCTAACTCGACTGGCAAATTAACATCACTTAACGCATCTTTGATTAACTGATCATCTAGTTCTTGCTTTTGTAGATGAATTCTGGTGCCAAACGCCGTATATAGCGGTAGCACAATCTGATCGCCATGCGATGCTCGAGCCGCTTCAATTACTCGAACTGGTCCCCACCCGGCAAGTAACTTGGCTTTGTATTTTTCCGAGACTTCTTTATTGGAGTTTAGATAAGACAGGCTCATCACGCGCCAAGAGACCTGAACCTCACGCACTTTTTCCACCTCAAGCATCCAGCGTGATGTCAGCCAAGCCCATGGACATAACGGGTCAAACCAGAAATCTGCCTGCATAAGTTTCCTCCAATTACTAGGACACCCTAAGGTTTACTCCACCCAAACCGCGAGTTGAAACCAAGGAAGGCCAACTGTGACGCTAGCGAATTTCACCCAAGCCGATGCGAAGACCAGAGCGAATCTGATCAATCAGGTTAAGTATCAAATTGAGCTGGATTTAGTCGATCACCATGCCACTGAATTTCGCAGCATCAGCACTATTACGTTTAGCGCAACAGCTGGCAGCGCAACTTGGCTTGACCTAATTGCACCTAGCGTAAACTCAATTGAACTAAACGGTGAAGTTGTTCCTAACTCCGCCTTTAATGGTTTTCGAATTGAGTTAACAAATCTTGCAGTCGAGAACAAGTTAGTCGTTGATGCTAACTGCGCCTACTCAACTACTGGTGAAGGTTTGCATCGGTTCGTAGATCCAGTAGATAACGAGCGCTACCTCTACAGCCAATTTGAAACCGCAGATGCTAGACGTGCATTTGCCTGCTTTGACCAACCAGATATCAAAGCGAAATTCAGCTTTAGTATGAAAGCACCTAAGCATTGGTTGGTGATTTCAAACACGGCAACCGAGCCAACTGATGCTGCTGGTCACAACCTATGGCAATTCCCAGCGACTGAAACCATGTCAACATATATCACTGGAATTGTTGCTGGAAATTACCACCAAACACATGACAAATATGAGGGCAAGTTTGGTTTCTACCCACTTCGAGTGCTCTGCCGACAATCGCTAAAAGATCATCTAAATCATAAGTTCATGTTTGAAACGGTGAAGCATGGCTTTGCGGTGTTTGAGCGTGACTTTAATGTTGGTTATCCGTTTGGTAAATACGACCAGATCTTTGTCCCAGAATTTAATGCTGGTGCAATGGAGAACGCTGGCTGCGTCACATTCCGTGACGACTACATCTGGCGCGGCAAAGTAACGGCATTTGAGCACCACTGGCTATCAAACGTAGTGCTGCATGAGTTAGCGCATATGTGGTTTGGCAATTACGTCACCATGGAGTGGTGGAATGACTTATGGCTTAATGAATCATTTGCCGAATGGGCGGCTTATCACGCACAGCAAGAGCAGCCAGGTTTTACGGATGCTTGGGTTAACTTCTTAACCACCCGAAAGAGCTGGGGCTATCGGCAAACTCAGCTGCCATCAACTCACCCAATTGCAACTGATGTCTCCGATCTGGAATCAGTTTGGGATAACTTTGATGGCATCTCTTATGCCATGGGAGCATCTGTGCTGCGGCAGTTAACAGTTGCAGTTGGAATAGATAAATTCCTGAAGGGATTGCAGATTTATTTTGCTCGCCACGCGTGGGCTAATGCCAGATTTGAAGATCTGCTCAGCGCAATTGGTGAAGCTGCGGGCACTGACTTAACCGATTGGGCGGAGGTTTGGATTCGCAAAGCTGGTGTAACCACGCTTCGCACCAACGCTGAATTTACTGGCGACAGTTATAAATCAGT
>JBJOHY010000075.1:0-3392 GCA_046047475.1 Actinomycetota bacterium
AACGACAAGATGGCAATGCAGCGACTAAAAGAAGCTGCGGAAAAAGCCAAAATTGAATTGTCTTCATCAAATCAAACTGCAATTAACTTGCCATATCTAACTGCATCAGCTGATGGCCCAATGCATTTAGATGAAACGCTAACTCGAGCCCAATTTGAACAACTAACTGCAGATCTACTTGAGCGCACTCGCAAACCATTTGAATCTGTAATTAAAGATGCTGGCATTGCCGTATCCGCAATTGATCAGGTGGTGCTAGTTGGTGGTTCAACTCGTATGCCAGCAGTTACTGAACTTGTTAAGAAACTAACTAACGGCAAAGAGCCAAATAAATCTGTTAACCCAGATGAGGTAGTAGCTGTTGGTGCAGCACTTCAAGCTGGTGTGCTTAAGGGTGAAGTTAAAGATGTGTTGCTGCTTGATGTGACACCACTATCGCTTGGTATTGAAACTAAGGGTGGCATCATGACAAAACTTATTGAGCGCAACACCACAATCCCAACCAAGAGATCCGAAACCTTTACTACCGCAGAAGATAGCCAACCATCAGTAATGATCCAGGTGTTCCAAGGTGAGCGGGAAATGGCTGCTTATAACAAAAAACTCGGCACGTTTGAGTTAACTGGTATTGCCCCTGCACCTCGTGGGGTTCCGCAAATTGAGGTTACCTTCGACATTGATGCTGATGGCATTGTGCATGTGAAGGCAACTGATAAGGGAACCGGCAAAGAGCAGTCTATGACCATCAGTGGTGGTTCTGCCCTATCTAAAGAAGACATTGAGCGGATGACTAAAGATGCCGAAGCTCATGCCGAAGAAGATAAGGCTCGCAAAGAAGCAATTGAGCTTCGCAATCAGGCAGAATCATTGGTCTATCAAACTGAGAAGTTCCTCAAGGAAAACGATGAGAAACTGCCAGCCGATGCTAAGAGCAATGTGGAGACTCCACTTGCTGAACTCAAGAAAACTCTTGAGGAAACTGCCAACGTTGATGTGCTAGATGCCACTGCCCAAGAGCGAATCAAATCTGGCGTGGAAGCAGTAGCAACTGCATCACAAGCCCTAGGTAGCGCGCTTTATCAACAGCAACAACAAGCAGATGAAAGCGTGATTGATGCTGAAGTTGTTGATGAAGAAAGCACTAAAGCGTGAGCGAAGAGAACCTAACCGCTGAAACTGACGGCATCAAGGTAACTGACAAACGTCGGATAGATCCAGAAACTGGCGAAGTTAGAGCGGGGGCTTCGGCCCCCGCTGCTTCATCTGATGATTTAGGCTCCGAACAGGTCGCTGAACTAACTGCTGATCTGCAGCGCATCACTGCCGAATATGCTAACTACCGCAAACGAGTGGAACGAGATCGCGAGTTAATTAAAGATCTAGCAATTGCTGCCGTATTAGAACAGCTGTTACCTATTTTGGATGATATCGACCGAGCACGCGAGCACGAAGAGTTAACTGGTGGCTTTCTAGCTGTTGCTGACAACTTAACTAAAGTGATGGAAAAACTAAACCTCACCCCAACAGGGGCGGTTGGTGATGAATTCAATCCAGCCGAGCATGAAGCGCTGCAGATGATTGAATCCGAGAACTTCACGGTGCCATCGGTAGCAACGGTGTTGCGCAAAGGTTATCGCCGCGGCGATAAATTAATTCGGCCAGCACAAGTAGTAGTGGCTGAGCCAAAACTTGTTGTTGCTGAAGATGTTGCTGCTGAATTAGTTGAGGAAGCAAACTAATGCGCTACGGGGTGCCACAAGATGAGAACACCCCAGCATATGTAATTTCAGTTGCTGCTGAAATGGCAGAGATGCATCCACAAACTCTTCGTCATTACGACAAGATGGGATTAGTTTCACCATCTAGATCTGGCCGGCAGCGTCTCTATTCGCTTAGAGATATTGCGCTCGCTCGTTATGTCGCCGCGCTAGTTAAAGAAGGGGTGAACCACGAAGGGATTAAGCGCATCATTGCGCTTAATCAAGAGGTGGGAGAACTAAAAACCCAGTTAGCGCTGGTAACTGAGCGATTAAATGATTTTGAGCATAAAGATCGAAATACAAAATTAGCAGTTTATCGACCTAGACGATAAATTATTCCAGATTGTGATCTGACCAATAGCAAATCGCGTCATACACATATTGCCCTAGACCTTCGCCTAATTTTTGGTAATACTTGCTGTATTCGGTAGGCAGTATGTATGTCATGGCTAATGATTTAAACGCTTCTCGATTTGGCTGCCAGAACTGACAAGTAAAGTCATATTGGGCTTTAACTGCTGCTTGTGCTTCATCACTAGTATAGGGAGTGCCTTGCAGCATTAATTCTTGAAATCGGCCAGTAATTAGACTGAATTGCTCGGTGAATTGTTGGTTCTGCTCTTTGGTGTAGTTGTTCTGATACTTAGTTGAGTGGTAATTGGACTGCACGGGGCTAGTGTAAATGTTCCACGGCCGCAACTCTTCAACTGCTAACATTTTGGCATGATTGGTACTTGGCATGGACTAGTAATTAGCTGCCCAAAACCAAAACAACTAGCCTCGTTTTATGCTCAACTTCTCAACTACATCACTGTCCAGAGTGAATCCGAATGGGTAGTAATTGGGGTATCGCCAGATCAGCCTGGGATTGCGTTTCAACAAGATGAGAACTTCAAACCACCAACTTGGCCAGATCTTGCCATTCCTACTCATCTACATATTGATATTCGAGTTGATGATCTAGCTGCTGCATTGACTGAGGTTGAGAAGCTCGGCGGAAAATTACTCTCAAAATCAGTTGCAGAGTCATTCTGGGTTTGTGCTGACCCAGCAGGGATTCCATTCTGTCTGGTTAAGTTCTAAATCAGACATTTTCCCCAGGGATGCAGGCTTACTTGACCACATCCTAGCTGTTGTGAAAAGGTCTCGACCGGAGGAATTATGTGTACTGGTTGTGTTCAGAGTGGAATGGCAGCAGCAGATTCATTAGGACTAGATCCGCTTGCCAGCAAGTTCATTGCTATTGGCGCAACCGCTGTAATGCTGTTTGGTGCAATAACACCGCTTGCAAACCCAACGACCCAAGTCAAAGCTGGTGCTGTTTGCGTTAAAGCTAACCAAAAAGTTGTCAAAAGTGGGAAGACCTTTGTTTGCAAGAAGAGTGGGAAGAAATTAGTTTGGAAAGTTCAGAAAAAGAAAGTCTCTCAAGCACCAACCACAACTCCTGCTGAGCCAGAGAAAACACCAGCTGAACAGATCCAATACCAAGATCCATCTATCCCGAGTAAAGATGTTGCCCTTTGCAAGATTCGTGAAGCAAATAATTCCCGATTATGGGGAGGAATGACTGGTGCTGGATTTCCTGCCTTTAATTCCATGACACCCCGTTTTGGCACAATGAGGTGGGCATTG
>JBJOHY010000076.1:0-6184 GCA_046047475.1 Actinomycetota bacterium
GCATTAAGCTCGCGAGTTAATTGATCGGTTTGCTTGGCTTCAAGTATCGCTAGGCGCTCTGTCATCGACAGGTCGAATCTTCTAGCTTGAGTTAGCGTGTAGTTCTTGACAACCCAAGCAGTGATTCCAACTGCGATCAAGTAGGAAATTGAAACCCAACCATCCGCAAAAATTGCGCCACCGTATAAAAACGAAGCAAGCTGCTGTTCAACCAAATATTTAACAAATACTGCAATTAGGAGTAGTAATGGGATCGCCCAGAGGGTAAAAAAGCTAAATCCAATAATTCCAATCAGGTTCAGCGCCAATACGGTGATCGGAATCCAGGTATCGAGATTTGCCTCACTAAAAACTATAGGTGTCCCCATTATGAGGGTCAGTGAAATAAATTGAATCAGATTGCTTGTAATTTGATTTGCTATTCCAGTTCCGATTAACCAAGTGCCAAAAAGCAAAATTAGCCAAAAAGATATTCGTAAAGACTCAACATCTGAGAGAAAAAACGCCAGAAATGTGAGGGCGAAGGTGGCTGCTCCGAGTAAACGAACCAAGCCAAATACGCTCTTGCGAAGTGATTTCTCATTGATATCGAACTTGGTCGTCAATTAAATCTCCCCTGCCCTATCCTGACAACTAGATTACAACTCTAGTAAATTGCTCTCATGCTAAAGACGCAACCAAATTTTGCAATTCTTGAAGATCACCCGTTGATGTTAGCTGGGATTCAGCAACAGCTAGCAGACGATTTTCCTGATGCTCGTCTGGTTTACTCAGGCAAGAACGTTGAGGATGTTATTGAACAACATAGCGCTAAGCAGATTGATTGTGCAATTGTCGATCTCGATTTAGGCAATGGTGAACTGCCGGTTGATGTTGTAAACAAACTGACGCAACATCACATTCCCTGCTTAGTGGTAAGCGTTCTGGCTAAGCCAGCTATCGTCCAAAATGTGATGAGCGCAGGTGCGCTTGGATTTGTATCCAAGAACTCACCAACTCATATCTTGACCAGAGCAATTAAGGCGGTACTGGCAGGTGAGACATTTACTTCACCAGAACTTGCTGGCGCACTCGCCTCACCAGATTCACGATTAGTGAAACTTTCCGATCGAGAGAAGATGGCACTTACGCTGTATGCATCTGGCTTGACCCTTGAGCAAGTTGCCGAGCGGATGAAGGTTGCGGCCAGCACAGTTAAAGAATATTTAGATCGAGTTCGCGACAAATACACAGCCGCAGGTATTTATGCCCGTACCAAGACACAGCTTTATCAGCAGGCCCGCGAAGAAGGACTGTTGCCTTAACTAGACTCTGCCAAGTGTGGCGCAGATATCTTGCTTTAGGTGATTCATTTTCTGAGGGTTTATCAGATCCCTACCCTGACGGCTCTTATCGTGGCTGGACAGATCGAACTGCTGAACATTTAGCAAAACTGCAGGATGATTTTCAGTATGCAAATGTGGCAATACGCGGTAGAAAAATGAATCGAATCATGGATGAACAAATTCCAATAGCGCTTGATCTGAAGCCAGATCTAGTATCGATTGCAGCAGGAGTTAATGACGCACTGCGGCGAAGTTGGGAGCCGGTTCAAGTAATTAAGACGTACGAGTATGGCATCGCCCAGTTGCGAAGGGCTGGAATTGAAGTCTTGATGGTGGCATTTGGCGATCCAGAAAACCGAGGGCAACTTAAAGGAGTACGAGAGCGACTGCAGTACTTAAACCATGAATCAGTTAAGTTAGCAGATAAATATGATTGTCGATTAGTCAATTTCTGGCCGGAGCGCGGTTTTGATCACGACATATTCTGGAGCGATGACCGACTTCATCTATCTTCACTTGGACACAAATATGCAGCCCAGGCTGCGCTTCATGCCTTAGGCCTTCATGACGACTCATGGCGAACTCCTATTGAGGATTTTCCCCCGGACCCAAACTGGCTTAATCGACGGCGCAGCGATCTTGCTTGGCTGGCCAATCACATGGCTCCTTGGGCCATCCGGAGAATTCAAGGCCGATCTTCCGGTGACGGTTTAAGCCCTAAGCGACCAGAATTCGCACCGATGCACCCAGTTGACGAAAAATAGTGAATTTACCCGCTAAAGTTCAGGCATGACTCAGCCATTTCATAGCAAAATTGAACAGGTAGAAACGGGCATCATTGAGCTCGGTGACGAGTTGGTTGCTAATCTGCCCAAAGCAGCACTGGCTCTACTTACCTCTGACACGGTAACGGCTGATGAAATATTCAAGGCGGATGAAGAGTTCAATAAGATTGCCGCAAAACTTGAAGAGCTATGTTTCCTTCACCTAGCACTACAAAAACCAAATGGACCTGAATTGCGCAGAACAATCTCTTCTCTGCGCATTATTGGTGATCTCGAACGCAGTCATGATCTTGTTGTAAATATTGCAAAAGCGACTAAGCGAATGGTTGGCTTCAAGGTGGATTCTTCGGTTTCAAACTTGGTTGGCGAAATGTCTCGGCAGGCAGCCTTTGAGTTTAAGCACGCTATTGAGGCTTATCAGAAAAAAGATGAGACGCTAGCCCGCTCAATTGTCACCACCGATTCTGTGCTGGATGCCACACATAAAGATTTGCTCCAGGCAATTTTCACAGCGCATAAGGGTGGAAATTGTGAGATTGAGGTTGCGCTCCAATATGCCCTGGTCGGCAGATTCCTTGAGCGAATCGGTGATCATGCGGTCAATTTGGCACGAAGTGTCGAGTTTTCGATTACTGGTGATTTGGGACCAGATATTGAGACTATCTCGCGAATGGAAAATCGTTAACCTTTAGTTCATCTTATGTTCTACTTGGGGTAATTTCCCCGCCCCCGTCGCTTCCCCCTAATCCGCCACCCTTGCGACGTGGTCGTACAAGCTCCGCAGCCTAGAACCGTCCCCCGCAATGCACAGTTAACTAAAGCTGATCGCAGATTCGCGAGGTGGATGACCGCTGCTGCATTCTTCTCACTAGTTGTGCTATCCCTGATTGCATTTTTCTTGGTCTACCAATCACTACCAGCAATTCAAAATCAGGGTTTGATTAATTTCATTACTGGCACTGAATGGGACTCCAAGTCAACTTCTGATGGCAGCACTGCTGAAGATCCAGTCTTTGGAGTAGCTGCAATGCTTTGGGGCACAATTTTGATTGCACTTATCGCAATCACCATTAGCTTGCCGGTATCACTTGGCATTGCAGTTTTTATCGTATTTATTGCCTCTAGTCGATTAGCCACCATTTTGCGAAATTTGATTGACTTCTTAGCTGCAATTCCCTCCATCGTTTTCGCCCTTTGGGCAATCAGTGCATTAACTCCAGTTGGCAAACAATGGGGTGAGTGGTTAACCAACAATTTAGGCTTTATTCCATTCTTTAAAAATGACCTTGGGATCTGGGTAGGAACCCCGTTTATTGCTGGAATTGTGTTGGCGGTCATGGTGACCCCAATCATTACTTCAGTTTCACGGGAAGTGTTAGGGCGAACACCACCGGAGTTGATCAATGCTTCTCAAGCATTAGGTGGCACGCTGTGGCCAACATTGCGGTATGTTGCTTTTCCGTTTGCAAAAAGCGGCATAGTTGCAGCAACCATGCTTGGCTTAGGCCGAGCCCTGGGCGAAACTGTTGCCGTCTTTTATGTCTTAAATCTCACTTATGGCAAAATAAATTGGTACCAGATAGTAAGCCCCGAAGGTGGGTCTATCGCTTCTTTGATTGTTGCAAAGTTTAGTGAAGCTGATCCACTTGAAATCTCAGCCTTGTTAGGTGGCGGTTTAGTCCTGTTCGTAATTACTTTGATTGTAAATGCGATTTCAACTGCAATTGCTAGAGCTACGGTGACAGACAAATGATGTCAACCGCAATCACAAAAACACCAGTGCCATCGCCACAACGACCGTGGCGAAAGCGATCTCGTGAAGATGTGACTCTGGTTATTGCGGCATCAGTACTTCCTGGACTGTTTTGCCTTGTTGGTCATCAAATCGGCATTTTCACACCAGTTGTTGCTGGCATTATGTTTGTGGCGCTTCAAATTGGGGCCGGAGCGATTGCTGGCCTGTTGCACCGCGGAAAAAGAGGTGTCAGTGATGGAATTCTGATATCTGCCATTGGATTTGCCTTAGCCTTTATTGGCACCATTATGAGCTCGGTAATTTGGTCAGTCCTTACCAAGGGACTTGAAGCACTTAAATGGCAGTTCTTGATACAGAATAATGAGTACATCACCCCAACCTCACCGTTGGGCTATGGTGGTATTGGCCATGCAATTCTAGGAACGTTAATAATCGTTGGTATTGCAACCTTGATCTCGGTTCCAATCGGAATTGCAACTGCGGTGTATATAACTGAGGTCAGGGGGCGAAGCCGAGTACTAGTTCAGGGTCTTGTCCAAGCAATGAGCGGTGTACCTTCAGTTGTTGCAGGTTTGTTCATCTTTGCCACACTGATCTTTACTGGCATTTTTGAATTCAATGGACTTATGGGCGCATTGGCTTACACCATTTTGATGTTGCCTACTGTGGCTCGAACCGCGGAGGAAGTGCTTCGACTAGTTCCGGAAGATCTCCGTTCCGCCGCCTTGGCGCTTGGTGCATCTCGAGCAAGAGTGGTCAGCATGGTTGTAATACCAACCGCCAAATCGGGACTAGTCACGGCAATGTTGTTGGGAATTGCTCGGGTGGTCGGTGAAACAGCACCATTAGTTTTCACTATTTTCGGCTCAGCTAAGACAAACATAAACCCAATAGAAGGGCCAATGGCTGGTTTGCCACTCTATATCTTCAATGGCGTTCGGCAGCCATTTGCCCCCGAGCAAGCTCGCGCCTATTCGGCGGCGCTGGTGCTGCTGGTAATCGTAATTGTTTTCTTCACACTCGCCCGCGTCCTAAGCGGCAATCGAAAGAAGGGTAAGAAATGACCAGTACAGTTGAGGCTATGCCATTTGTAGCTCCAAAGACCCAAGGCGCCGGAGTGCCGGATACTGACTTAGTGCTTGCTTCAAAGAACCTATATGTCTGGTTCGGCCCAAGAATGGTTTTGGCTGACGTGAATTTGAATTTTCCAAAGAATTCGGTAACTGCCCTAATTGGTCCATCTGGTTGTGGTAAGTCAACATACATCAGAACCCTAAATCGAATGCATGAGTTGATTCCAAGCGCCGCACTTGCTGGTGAAGTTGTTTTTGAAGGAAAAGACATTTATGACCCAAGCGTGAATCCAGTAGACGTTCGACTGCGAATCGGCATGGTATTTCAAAAACCAAATCCATTCCCAGCCATGACGATTCGGGAGAATGTCTTGTCAGGTTTAAAACTTGCAAAACTTAACAATGAGAATCAAGACGACTTGGTTGAAAAATCATTGATGCAAGCTGGGTTATGGAATGAAGTGAAGGATCGACTAGACAACACTGGTGGCTCACTTTCTGGTGGCCAGCAGCAGCGTCTTTGCATCGCACGATCACTTGCGGTTGACCCGCATGTGCTACTGATGGATGAGCCATGCTCAGCGCTAGATCCAGGTTCAACCCTTCGAGTAGAGCAAACTATTCGTGAACTTAGTGAGTTTATGACTGTCGTAATTGTTACTCACAACATGCAGCAAGCACAACGCGTTGCCAACTACACTGCATTTTTCTTGTCCGAAGATAACAATCCTGGTTACGCAGTGGAGCATGGTCCAACACAAGATATTTTCGGAAACCCAATCGATCAGCGAACCTCTGACTACGTAAACGGTCGATTCGGATAATCTCAACCCAGTTCACCGATTGTTCACTTTTCGGCTAACTGGAGTTGTCTAGAGCATCAAGTTCTGGTTGCTTACGAAACGTATTTTAATCTCATCCCGTCCGGGAATACTCAAGAAGGAGAACGCATACATGCGTCGTGTAGTTAAATTATTTAGTGCGCTAGCTGTAGCTGCACTGTTGGCAGGCGGATTAACCCCAGCCGCTTCTGCAAATACCGAAATCAAAGGTGCTGGAGCTAGCTTCGCAAAGGGCTTCATGGACGAATGTATTTCCCAGTACAACGCAACCAACCCGGCTATCCGTGTTGCGCAATATGGCTCAGTTGGATCGGGTTCAGGTCGATCACAGCTACTGGCTGGCACAACCCAGTTCGCAATGAGCGATGGCTATTGGTCAGGCTCTCAAGTAGCAAGTGCAAAG
>JBJOHY010000077.1:0-4692 GCA_046047475.1 Actinomycetota bacterium
GTGCTTTTCTTACGCCTCGAGGTGAGTTTTCAATTGTGATTGCTGGATTAGCGTTAACCGCGTCATTCGCGACTGATCTACAACCAATTGTGTTGACTTATGTGCTGATAACAGCCCTAAGCGGATCACTATTGCTAAAGACTTTCCGCAGTAGATTGGACGCCTGATCAAAATGCGAATTGTTTTAGTTATGAGAGACTAGTCAGATGGAATTATTCACCCTACTTGTCATTATTCTTTTAACTAGTGTTTTTGGGTTCTGGTACCAAAAAAGTCGTGGACGAATAAAGGTAAATGCCAGCAATTCGCAATTACTTTCCGGACCAGAAATCGGCAGCGAATTAGGTGATCGAGCAACCTTGGTTCAGTTCTCCAGCGCTTTTTGCACTCCCTGCCGTGCTACCCGAACTTTGTTAAGCCAAGTAGTTACCGATTATCCAGGAATCAAATACGTCGAGATCGATGCTGAGTCAAATCTTGAATTAGTCCGTAAGTTAAACATTAATTCCACGCCAACTACATTGGTCTTAGATTCGAAAGGCATGGAGTTATCGCGCGCGATTGGGGCACCAAAACGTTCCGACGTGATAAATACTCTTAATTCCATTCGTTAAATGCAATTGCTTTGCAATTAGCGAAATTGGCTTTCACCCTTTATATTTCAACCATGTTTTCTCTTGGAACCCAGTTATTTACAAAGCGCCGAGTCGTGGACTTTTGCCGCTTAACTGGTTCGTTGTGTTGCTGATTAATTATTAATCCCAACCCAACTACCAAGAATTAAGGAAAACAATGTCAACAAATCTTTCAACCAATATTGATCTGGTAAGCGATCGTGAGATTGATGCTCGCGGTCCACGCTTTGGCGCGCTGCTAACCACAATAGTTTTGGCTACGGTGTTTCTAACCGAATCAATTGAGCTGCTTGCGATACAAACAGCAATATTCGCAATCGGGGCATTTGTGGGTCCGCAGCACACCCCTTATGCTTACATTTATCGCAAGTTTGTAAAGCCAAGACTAAGTTCCCCGCTAATTACCGAAGATGCCCGACCACCACAATTTGCGCAAAGCGTTGGTTTCATCTTTGCCCTAACTGGATTTGCCGGGCTCGCACTTCAGATTGATTGGCTATTTTTCACAGCAGTTATTGGTGCCTTGGTTGCAGCATTTCTAAATGCAGCTTTTAACTTCTGCCTAGGTTGCGAGATGTACTTGCGCGGCCAAAAACTGTTGCAAATGGTGCGTACCAAGTAATCTCGTTTACACTCTAAGGGTGAGATTTCTAGCACTTGGATTAACTACGGCACTTCTGCTTTCCGCCTGCACCAATTCCACTGAGCCCAAAACGCAATATGAAATTTTGGAAGAGCAGACCATGGCACTGGCCTGCCCAGGTGATGACGATGAAATTAAGCGTTATCTGATCACGAAGTCTCGCTCTGCCTTAGGTTCGATTACTGCAAGTGCGTGCGGATATCCAGATAGTGAATATGGCGCCGTAACTATTATGGCTATAACCAAAGATGCAGAAGTTGCTGACGTGTTGATCACTGAAGCCGAAAGTTTTTGGATTGGCAACGAATCAAGGTTTGTCAAAACATCTGCTGGCTGGGAGATGTCGGGATTATTAGGGAACGGATTTGATGGCGCTGAGGGAATGTTAAAAGTTTCTCTTGCCAATGGTGCCTGGACATCAGAGATAGAGCGTCTGCCAGAGCCTCATCCAGTATCGATTAAGTCGCTAATGAAAACAGAGCTGGATGGTCGCGACTTGAAACTTGTGCGGCAAATTGGTTCAAATAGTTCTTACAAACGTTATTCCGTAACTTACAAGAGCGGCGATCTAACCATCAGTGGAATTATGAATATTCCAACTGGTGATGGACCTTTCCCAGCATTAGTGCTAGGCCATGGCTACATCGATCCTGCAATTTACACTTCTGGCAGAGGGCTGGCCCGAGAACAAGATTATTTGGCAAAGCAGGGCTACATCGTTCTACATTCAGATTATCGAAATCACGCTGGTAGTGATGATGATCCAGAAAACAACATTCGCTTCAGATTGGGATATGTACTAGATGTGGTTAATGCAGCAATAGCACTTCGCGGTTCTGACCTACCGCAACTAGATGATGAGCGCATTGGTTATCTTGGTCGCTCCATGGGTGGTGGAATTGGTTACCAGGCCATGGTTGCTTTCCCTTATGTGTTCAATACCTATGTGTTATATGCCCCAACCAGTGCTGACTATGCCGATAACTTCAACCGATGGGGACGGGTAGCTGCAGATTTTGCGCAAGAAGTATCGGATACCTATGGATTACCAGAAGATAATCCAGAGTTTTGGGAAGGTATTTCAGCAATAAACTATTTTGACCAAGTTGCCGAACCGGTGCTAATTCACCATGGCACCCTTGATGACAGTTGTGACATTAACTGGTCTCGCCGAGCTGCCGCCGAACTTGAAGCACAGGGTAAAGATGTGACGCTAACCGAATATGTTGGTGAATACCATGCTTTCTATCGCGATTGGACGTTGTCTATGGAGCGAACCGTCAAGTTCCTGCAGCGAACTATGAATTAGATCGGTGCTTGCCAAGGCGAATCAATTCTGCACCTCGGCTAGGATCTGCCGCAGATTGAGCTAGGGGCTGGCATGGCAGAAAAAATCGTTGGACATTGGATAAACGGAAGTGAAACTGTTGGGTCAGGCAGCAGAACTGCACCCATTTATGACCCTGCTCTTGGTGTAGTAACCAAGCAAGTCGCATTAGCGAATCAGTCTGATATTTCAGCTGCGGTCGCAGCGGCCAGCAACGCCTTTCCGGCCTGGCGCGATACTTCATTAGCAAAGCGTCAGCAGATCGTATTTAACTTTAGAGAATTGCTAAACGCTCGCAAATCAGAGCTTGCTGAAATTATTACCAGTGAACATGGCAAAGTTTTATCCGATTCACTCGGCGAAATTACTCGAGGGCAAGAAGTAGTTGAGTTTGCGGTTGGTATTCCAGAATTACTTAAGGGTTACTACAGTGAAAATGCCTCAACCGGAATTGATGTTTACTCGATTCGGCAACCATTAGGTGTTGTAGGAATCATTTCACCTTTTAATTTCCCAGCAATGGTGCCCATGTGGTTCTATCCAATCGCAATTGCTTCGGGAAATACTGTGGTGATAAAACCATCTGAAAAAGATCCAAGTGCTTCCATGTGGATCGCCAAACTATGGCAAGAAGCCGGCTTACCTGATGGCGTTTATAACGTTCTCAATGGCGACAAAGAGGCCGTCGATGGCTTGATTGAGAATCCAACTGTGCAGTCAATTTCATTTGTTGGCTCTACTCCAATTGCTCAATATATTTACGAAAATGCCACCAAGCACGGTAAGCGAGTTCAAGCACTTGGTGGCGCAAAAAACCATATGTTGGTTTTGCCAGATGCTGATCTTGACCTAGTTGCTGACAGTGCAGTGAATGCTGGCTTTGGTTCAGCAGGTGAACGATGCATGGCGATATCAGTAGTAGTTGCAGTAGATCCGGTTGCAGATCAATTAATTCCAAAGATTACGGAGCGTATGGCTGGCCTAAAGATTGGTGACGGTAGACGTTCTTGTGACATGGGGCCGCTGGTTACTAAAGAACACCGCGACAAAGTTGCCAGTTATATTGACGTTGCAATCTCCGATGGCGCCAAAGTAGTTGTTGATGGTCGTGGCGTCAATCCAGATGGTGACCAAAATGGCTTCTGGTTAGGACCAACCTTGATTGACCAAGTGCCTACTAATTCAAAAGTCTATCTGGATGAGATTTTTGGGCCAGTTCTTTCCATAGTTCGAGTAAAGAGTTATGACGAAGGTGTGAAGCTAATAAACGCAGGAAAGTATGGAAATGGCACTGCAATCTTTACAAATGATGGTGGCGCGGCGCGTAGATTCCAGTATGAGATTGAAGTAGGCATGGTGGGAATTAATGTGCCTATTCCAGTGCCTGTTGCTTATCACTCATTTGGTGGTTGGAAACAATCCATGTTTGGCGACACAAAGGCACATGGTGTTGAAGGAGTGCATTTCTTTACGAAGAGCAAAGCGATTACTGCCCGTTGGTTAGACCCAAGTCACGGCGGAATCAATCTTGGTTTTCCTCAGAACTAATTCATTCAACTAACTAGTCGACCACAACTTATTTGCTCTAGCAGTTAGCTTTAATCCGGGCATTGGTGGTGCTGGAATTCGACCACCAATTTGATCGGTAAACTGACCGAATCTTTGATTATGTGATTCCCAATCAGAACGCATCTCCACTATCTCATCATGGTTTCGGCCAATGAAATTCCACCACATAATTATTGGTTCAGTGAATGGCTCGCCGCCAAGCAGGATTATCTTGCTATCAGTCGAGGCAGCTATGTCAATTGATTCGCTGCCGGATGACAAGAAAACCATTGATCCGGGATTAACTTGCAGGCCGGTAACTGCTACTTGGCCTGAAATTACCATTACGCCATATTCAAAATTCTTGTTCAGTTCAAACTCAATTGAATCTGCACTCAAAAATTGAATCTCAGCCCCAACTAATGGTGAGTATTTGATTGCTGGAGATTTCTTATTTGCAAAATCACCAACGAAAACTTTGATTATGGCATTCGAGATACTTGTAGTTGGTAAATCTGTGTAGTGGTTAAAGTGTGGCT
>JBJOHY010000078.1:0-7023 GCA_046047475.1 Actinomycetota bacterium
CTGTCAGAAATTAAGACAGGCGTCGGGTTCTTTGATCACATGCTGGAGCAGATATCTAAACATGGCGGGATCGATCTTAAGGTAACTACGACTGGCGATACACATGTTGATTCGCACCATTCAGTTGAGGATACGTCGATTGCATTTGGTCAGGCACTCCAAGAGGCATTGGGCGACAAACATGGCATTAAGAGATTCGGCTCTGCTTTGATTCCGCTGGATGAGGCGTTAGCTCAAGTAGTCGTAGATTTAAGTGGCCGTCCGTATTGTGTGCATGAAGAGCCTGACCTAGTCGAGTTAATTGGTGACTACGACACCACCATGACTAGGCACGTTTTTGAATCAATTAGTGCTGAAGCGAAGATTTGTCTTCATGTCAAAATGTTGAGTGGGCGCAACAGCCACCACATCATCGAGGCGCAATGTAAAGGTTTTGGTCGTGCACTTCGAGAAGCGGTTGCAATTGATCCCAGAGTGACCGGGGTGCCGTCAACTAAAGGCAGTTTGTGAAACAACCGCTCGTTGTAGTGCTTGATTATGGCTCAGGCAATATTCGATCAGCTGAAAAAGCATTAACTAAAGCTGGAGCTTCCGTCAAAATCTCAAGAGAGAAACAAGACGCACTTGAAGCAGATGGCCTGGTTGTCCCTGGCGTGGGTGCATTTCATGCCTGCATTGCCGCAATCAAGAATTTAGAGGCTGACCGTTTGATTGAACAACGTTTGATTAGCAATAGATCTGTCTTGGGTATCTGCGTTGGCATGCAGTTAATGTTCGAGTTTGGCGTTGAAGGGGGAGTCAAAACGGCGGGACTAGGTCAGTGGCCAGGTACAGTGACTAAATTACATGCGAAAGTAACACCACATATTGGTTGGAACCAGGTATCGCCAGGCAGTGATAGCCGATTGTTTGTCGGATTGTCTGATCAGCAATTCTATTTCGTTCATAGCTATGCGGTGGAAAGTTTTCCGACAGATCAAACAAGTCCGCTTCCAGTTCCAGTTGTAAGCAAAACGAAGTACGAGCATGAATTTGTCTCGGCAGTTGAGAATGGCCCTCTTTCTGCCGTTCAATTTCATCCAGAAAAGTCGGGGGATGCTGGCATCCAGCTGTTGCGTAATTGGATTAGTCAACTATGAAACCAATCTTGGAGTTGCTCCCAGCAATAGATATTGCAGACGGCAAAGCTGTTCGTTTGCTTAAAGGTGAAGCAGGAAGTGAAACGAATTACGGCTCTCCACTTGACCAGGCTTTTGATTTTCAGCAAGCGGGCGCAACTTGGATCCACCTAGTTGATCTCGATGCCGCATTTGGCAGAGGAAACAACTTTGAGTTAATTTCCGAGGTGATTAATTCTGTCAACATGAAGATTGAATTATCCGGTGGAATTCGTGACACCGATTCTTTACTGCGCGCGCTGAGCACCGGATGCAGTCGCGTCAATTTGGGAACTGCTGCACTTGAAGACCCAGCATGGACAGCTCAGATGATTGCTGAACATGGTGATCGCATCGCAGTTGGTCTTGATGTTCGCGGCGAGACCTTAGCGGCTCGCGGCTGGGTCAAAGAAGGTGGAAATTTATGGGAGGTGCTGGACCGGCTAGATGAAGCCGGCTGCGCTCGATATGTAGTGACCGATGTTAATCGTGATGGCACTCTAGAAGGACCAAATTTCGAACTGCTGAGTCGAATATGTCAAGTCACCGATAAGCCAATAGTTGCATCAGGTGGAGTTTCATCGTTAGCGGACTTGGCAAGATTGCGAGAAATGGTGCCAAACGGAATTGAAGGTGCAATCGTAGGTAAAGCTCTGTATGCAAAAAACTTTAGTCTTAGCGAAGCCCTAGCTGTTGCTGGATAACTTGATAGCAATTGCCACTTTTTTCTCGACCTTGCCACGCTCAACTTTCATCAAGGTCCTAAATAGCCAACCATAAGTCAACTGCAGCCAATTGATGGTTACGCGAGTAAATTCTGGGCCTAACACACGAGCGCGAGCTTCAAGAATTGGCCCATTTGCATTTCCGCTGTGATCACATGCTGAAATTTGAACCCTGGAATTTGCATTGATTCGTTGCACTTTTGCGGAGTTAGCATCTGCGACCACATACTCCAAACCGCCAACTTTGGTTGCCCAAACCCGAGTAGTTTTTGGAACTTCGTCAGGTCCGAAGCTGGTTAGTGCGATGTAACGGCCGGGTCCTAATTTGGCCGGGGGCTTGTGATCCATGGTTTCAGCGTAGCGTGATGGGTGTGAACTCGTCAGTAAACACAGATACGATTCTCAAATGACCCTCAGTACCCGAGTCATTGCGTGCTTGGACGTAGCAAATGGCCGCGTCGTAAAAGGGGTTAATTTTGAGAACCTTCGCGACGCGGGAGATCCCGTCGAGTTGGCGAAGTCCTACAACAGCCATGGTATTGATGAATTAGTGTTTTTGGATGTCACGGCATCTACTGAGAATCGCTCGCCCATGATTGACGTCATTGAACGCACTGCTGATGAAGTTTTCATTCCACTAACTGTAGGTGGCGGCATTTCCGATTGCTCGCAAGTTGATAAATTGTTGCGAGCCGGCGCAGACAAGATTTCGATTAATACCGCTGCTATTCAACGACCTGAGTTGATTTCAGAAATTTCTGATCGATTCGGCGCGCAAGTTATCGTGTTGAGTATAGATACTAAACGCAGTAACGCGACCGAATCTGGGTTTGAATTAACCACTCACGGTGGAAAAATTTCTACCGGAATTGATTTATTTGGCTGGATTGAACAAGCGACCAAACTTGGAATTGGCGAACTCATGTTAAATTCCATCGATTTTGACGGCACAAAAAAAGGTTTTGATATTGAACTAATTAAATTGGTCAAGGGAATAGCTACAGTGCCAGTTATAGCTTCCGGTGGTGCTGGGAAAGTTAGAGATTTTGCCGATGCAGTAATGGCTGGTGCGGATGCAGTATTGGCGGCAAGCCTGTTTCATTTCGGCGAAGTAAGTGTTGCTGAGGTGAAACAAGATCTAGCACGAGTTACCTCAGTTAGAATTTAGAACCCGAATTTGGTTCGCTCTAACGTTGCAATTGCAGCCGGACTGCCATGAATTGATACCTCGGCATGCTTTTGCCTGCCAGAGATGTAAAGCAAAATCTCTAGGGGCTCGCCATGTAGTTCAATAACCGTGTTCCCGCGCTTGAGCCAAGTTTGCACACCGGCAGGACTTACCATTACTACACCAAGCGGTAGTTTTCGAAGTGCAAGGATGGCAAACTTAGGCAACCTTTTTCCAATCTCGTCCTGCAACTGTGAGATATCGGTTCTTGCTTTCCAGTCAGATTGTGCTCGTCGAACGTCTTCGTGGTGTATTACGAATTCAAACAAATTAGCAAGGTTGTCAACATTAGGAAGGGCAAACGGGGTCAACTTTCCTGGCCCGGTAGCAAACAGGTTTACAAGTTCAGCATATGGCTTTGTATTTAGGCCAGCTTCCACTTTGTCCCGCCATTTGCCCATTGCTGGAATAACTATGGCTGCGGCAGCATCTGGTCGGCGCTCCCGCAAGATCAGATGGGTCAGCAGTTGCTTGGTCTGCCATCCTTCGCAGAGCGTGGGTTGGTCTGGGCCGAGCTCTTTGAAGAGTTTGGCAAGTTCGCTTCGCTCTGATTTCGAGAAACTCAATTTGGCCGTATCCATAGCCAGAGGGTACGCGATGGCGGCGGAACCGCATCTGCCAACATTGCGCCATGGCGGAATTCACACCGGGAATATCAGCAGCTAGTTTGATTTTTGACGAGCAAGGGTTGATTCCTGCGATAGTTCAAGATTTCGAAACTAAACAGATTCTTATGCTCGGATATATGAATAAAGAATCCATCGACGCCACCTTAAAAACTAATCTAGTTACATTTTGGTCAAGAAGTAGAAACCAGATTTGGGAAAAAGGCGAGACTTCTGGCAATAGGCTCGAACTAGTATCAATTGCAGTTGATTGTGATCGGGATGCGCTATTGCTACAGGTGAAACCTGCCGGGCCCACCTGTCATACCGGAGAAAACTCTTGCTTTTCGGTGCCTGACAATGAATAGCAAATTGCGAAACGAAACCATTTCGTTTGATCAATTTAGGGAACTGGCAAAAGAGCATCGAGTCATCCCAGTTACTCGAACGTTCTTAGCGGATGAAAGCACTCCAGTCGGCATTTACCAAAAACTAACCAATGGCAGACCAGGAACATTTCTATTGGAGTCGGCCGAGAACGATAAATCGTGGTCTAGATGGTCATTCATTGGAGTTAATAGCGCAGCAAACTTGACGATAGATAAGACAGGTGCTCATTGGAGTGGAAAAGTCCCGGTTGGCTTAGTAGATCACCACGATCCGATAGTCGCAATAAGAATTGCCTTGGCAGCTTTACGTACAAAGCGCTTTGAAGATTTACCGCCATTGACTGGAGGCCTAGTTGGCGCATTTAGTTATGAATTTGTGAGACGGTTGGAACCACTGATAAGCAATTATGAATCATCAGATGATGATCCACAAGCGACGCTCTTGCTGACAACCGATATGGCGGCGATTGATCATCACAGTGGAACAGTTTGGCTGATTGCAAATGCTGTGAATTTTGATAACTCACCAGATCGAGTGGAACAAGCCTATAACGACTGTATTGCTCGACTTGATAAAATGCAAAAGGACCTTAATGAACCAAGTAAGCTTTCAGCTCTAGCGCTAAAGCCGTCCGATATCTCTATCGAAACCGAAGACAGTGATGAAAGTTACGAAGCAGCAGTCCGCAAAGCCAAAGAATATATTTACGCTGGAGATGCATTTCAAATCGTGCTTTCAAGAAAATTCAAGGCTGATATCAACGTCAGCTCACTAGCGGTTTATCGCGCATTACGAGCCACGAATCCAAGCCCTTACATGTATCACCTGAATCTGCCCACATCTGATCCGTCCGGAATTCAAATAGTTGGTGCCAGCCCAGAAGCATTAGTTAAAGTGACCAATGGAAATTGCATGCTGCATCCAATTGCTGGCACTAGGCCTAGGGGTAGCAATCCTGTTGAAGATGCCGCGTTAGCCGATGAGTTGCTGGCCGATAAGAAGGAACGAGCTGAGCATTTGATGTTGGTGGATTTGGGTCGAAATGATCTTGGGAAAATTTCAAATCCCGGAAGCGTTGCTGTAACTGAGTTTATGAAAATTGAGAGATATAGCCATGTAATGCATATTGTTTCAACTGTTACGTCAACATTATTGCCGGAAAAGACGGCGCTAGATGCTTTGTTGGCAACTTTTCCCGCTGGCACACTTTCGGGTGCGCCAAAACCTAGAGCAATGCAATTAATTGATGAACTAGAACCAAAATCTAGAGGTTTTTATGCAGGCTGTGTTGGTTATTTTGATTTTGCTGGAAATATGGATATGGCAATCACGATTCGCACTTTAGTAATCAAAGGCAATACCGCGATTGCGCAGGCCGGAGCTGGTGTTGTTGCTGATTCAGATCCAGCGGCAGAGAATCAAGAATGCAAAAATAAGGTAAGAGCAGTTTTAAATGCCATTTCTCTCGCGGAAGGAAGTGAGGCAATATGAAATTACAGGCAAGTGCTGCCCTAGGAGTGATATTGGTATGGCTACTGTCAAATAATGCTAACTTAACTGCGGAAATTGTCGATTCAGATTTAGGTACCAGAGCAGAAACTTTTCTATTAAAGGAAATTGAACCGATCATTGGCCAATTGTCCTTAGTTTCACTAGTTGCATCTGCGGTAATTTGGCTTACCGGTGGCCCGATCCGAAAAATTATCAGCGGACTAGCCTCTGCCATTTTGATTTATCTATCTTTTCTGGCGATTCAGGTTTCCCAATCAATTGAATCTAGTGTGACGACGAAAATTACACTTTCAGGTGAACTATCAGCGGTATCTGGTGGAGTTCTGACTTATCTATTGGCTAGTAGTGCCGCATTGTCAGGTTTGCTGTTCCTGGCTTCGATAAAGACATATTCAGTTGACCGCACGGCGCGACCACGAATGAAATCAGATCGCGACACCTGGCGGTCCCAGGATGAAGGAAAAGACCCAACCGGATAGGGCACCCCGACGTTCTGCGGGTTTTGCGAAACTAGCATAATCTGCGCATTATCAAGCGAAATTCGATCTGAAAGTGAGCCGAAATGAATCAACAACTCCAACGAAACAGCGAACATGGACAAACTGTTTCAGCTTGGGTCATGACCATTTCGGTAATTATTGGTTCAGCTCTAATTGCGCTTGGCGTCTTTCTTGAAACTGCGCCTTTATGGATAACTGGAATTGTTATTTCGTCGATTGGTGCAATCGTTAGCTACGTCTTGCATCAACTTGGATATGGGCAGAAGTCACGTCAATGAGCGTGCTAAGTGAGATTATTGATGGTGTGCTGCAAGATGTAGCGCAGCGCCGAAGCGATATCCCGATAGAAGTTTTGCAGGAAAAGGCGAGAAAGCAGTCGCCAGCCATTGATCCACGGCCAGTATTGGCCGGGGAAGATATCGCAGTTATTGCCGAAGTCAAAAGAAAAAGTCCAAGCAAGGGTGAGTTGGCAAGCATCGCTGACCCTGCTGCCTTAGCAGCTGAGTATCAAGCGGGCGGGGCGCATTGCATCTCCGTTTTGACAGAGCCGAGAAAGTTTGGCGGATCGTTAGACGATTTAAGGGCAGTTCGAGCTGCCGTTGAAATACCAGTGCTCCGAAAAGATTTCATCGTCACTGGTTATCAATTATGGGAAGCACGGGCGGCTGGAGCAGACATGGTGCTGCTCATTGTCGCCGCGCTTGAACAAGAAGCATTAGTTTCGTTGATAGAACGAACAATTTCACTTGGCATGACACCTTTGGTAGAAGTTCACGATGCAACCGAAGTTCCGCGTGCCGTGGAGGCAGGAGCCCAAGTAATTGGCGTAAACGCAAGAAACCTCCACACCTTAGAAGTAGACCGTGAACAATTCGCTGCCGTAGCACCATTAATCCCATCGAATTG
>JBJOHY010000079.1:0-3086 GCA_046047475.1 Actinomycetota bacterium
CCGTAAAGCAGTGGCGAGTGGGTGATGAAAAGTGACCTATACTGAAATTGGAGTTACAGCTGTGGTGATAGCAGTTGTATTGGACTTAGTTGTACTCAGAACCAAGATTCTCACAAAAACAACTTGGTGGATTGCTTATGCAATTGTGATTTCATTTCAGTTTATAACAAACGGAATCTTGACTGGTTTTGCGATTGTGCAATATGACCCGGAATTTAATCTCGGCGAGAATTTTTACGATTCGACTCCGCCGCTATTTGGCGATGGCAGAATCTTTTTTGCACCGGCTGAAGATCTACTTTTTGGCTTTTCCTTCTGTTTAAGCGCTATCTCAATCTGGATCTTCTTGGGTCGCAGCGGGATCTCCCGCGAACCAATAAGCAATACCAGTGAAAAAATGCGCGTTAGGTTTAAGTTTCTCCGCTAGAAATACTTTCTAGCTTCACGCCAAGCACTTCCTGCAACTTGAATTCGCTTTGCCAAACTGACTCTTGCTCGCTTATCGAAAATTTGATAATCAATGTCCTCAACGGCCTTGGTGATTCCGCAGTAGAGTATCCGAGCAGCGTCGATACAGGGGCGGCTTGCTGGGGAGAGTAATTGGATTCCTGGAATGGCACGCTGCTCTAATTCTCTTACTCGAGCAATCTCAAACTTCAATAGTTCTCTAATTTTTGGCGTTACCTTGCGTTGCTTTAACTCTTCGACACTGACGCCAAAATTAGTCAGATCTTCAATTGGTAAATAGATTCGACCACGATCTAAATCTTCATTAACATCTCGAATAAAGTTAGCCAGCTGAAATGCCACGCCGAGATCCTTTGCTGGTTCATATGCGGCATCGCTAATTGGCTCCAGGATTGGCACCATCTGCAGGCCAATTACGGCTGCTGAGCCATAAACGTATTCGTACAAATCCGAATAGGTTGCATATTGGGTAACCGTAAGATCCATGGCCATGGATTTTAGAAATGCTTCGATATGAGCGATCGGGATTTGCCATCTGGTGACGGTATCAACTAGAGCTGCCGCGATTGGATCAGCGGAACTTCCAACCTTTAAGTCTGCCAGCACCTGGTTTCCCCAATTAGTAAGCGCAGCAGCCTTTTCTTCGGGAGAAAGGGTGCTGGCTAGATCGTCAACAATTTCATCGGCGTATCGAGCAAATCCATATAACGCATGCACGAATGGGCGTTTACCGGGCGGCAATATCCTAGTTGCCAAAAAATAAGTTTTACCGTGCTGAGCATTTAGTTTTCGACAACGTAAATAAGACTCCCGCAGCGCCTGGTCAGTAATGCCAGCTGCTGTTAACTCCCGCGTGCTCAACTAAAGTCAATTCCATGCTCTTGAGCGATAACTTTGATCCTTACCAAGTACTCGCTCGGCCGCTAATCGACCAGAAATCAACACCATCGGCACACCCACTCCAGGCGTGGTGCCAGAACCAGTGAAAACTATGTTTTCACCGTAAATGTTCTTGGGTCTAAATGGTCCAGTTTGTAAGAAAGTATGTGCGCTAGCAAATGGTGCGCCACGTTCCATCCCAAGATCAGCCCAATCTTGTGGTGTGGTGAGTCGCTCGGTCTCAATTGCATCGCCAAAACCAACATAGCCACGTTCTTCTAGGACTCTAACCATTTCATCTCGATAGCGCGGACCCAGCGTTTGCCAGTCGTAATTGGCATCCAAATTCGGAGTTGGGAAAAGAACGTAATAAATCTCTTTTCCAGCTGGAGCAAGAGAAGGATCGGTAAAAGTGGGGTTGGTGACCAGCAAGCTCGGATCTGACATCAACCGCTTTTTATTGATCAGATCATCAAATACCCCACGCCATGAATTACCAAAATGTATGTTGTGATGCTTGGTTTTGGTGAATTTGGCACTAGATCCAGCCAGCAGCACAGCACAAGATGGTGAATAGGACAATCGATTCACCTGCCATGGTGATTCACCCAGCAGGTCGCGCCAGGCAACTGGTAGATCAGGATTCAAAATCACAACATCCGCTGCGACTCGCTCGCCGCCTTTGGTAATTACTGCAGTTGCTCGACGCGAGGTTCGTTCCACTTGGACCACTTCAGTGCTGTAAATGAATTTAACGCCATGTTTCTCAGCAGCAGCAGCCATTGCTCTTGGGATGGCATGCATACCAGCCTCTGGGAAAAAGACACCTGAGACGGAATCCATGTAAGCAATCACGGCATAGATTGCTAACGCTTGATAAGGCGAGAGCCCGGCATACATTGCTTGGAAGGAGTAAACGCGTTCGGTTCGCGGATCCTTCAAATAATCACGAACCTTTGGTGCCAATTTTCTAAATGCACCAATCTGGATCAGTCGCAATAGATTTGGTGTTAGCAAATCGAGCGGTGTATCAATATTACGATCGATAAAGTCTTGCATTTCATACTTATAAAGTTTCGATACAAAATCCACATACTTCAGATAGCCGGCAGCTTCTTCCGGACCAATCACTGATTCAATCTCGGCAGCCATCTGTGTTGGATCAGAGTGGACATCCAAAACTGAACCGTCTGGATAAAACGAACGATAAAGTGGCTCTACTGGCTTTAGGGTTAACCAATCATTCATATCCTCGCCAAGCGAATCGAAACAGTCGGCAATCAGATCGGGCATCGTTAGAACCGTCGGGCCAGTGTCGAACGAAAAACCATCCGCTTGATAAATACCAGCTCGACCACCAGGAACTGATTCCCGCTCTATAACCGTTACTTCTTTTCCAGCGCCACGAAGGCGCATGGCAGCAGATAGGCCGGCTAGCCCAGCGCCAACGATAACCACATGATCACTTGGTCCAGTTACGGTTCTCGGGGTGCGATTTAGCAGGTGCAATAAGTTATCCATGGGCTAAACCTTCCGTGAAGTGGCCGCATCCGCCAGTTGAAGTAGCAATTCCTGTATCGGTGGCGGAATTTCTCCTGATTTTGCTGCGGTTTTGGCACGCGCTGTCATTTCCGCAATTCGTGCCTCAACTCGCTCTAACGCACCGGTTGCTGTGATGATTTCACGCAACAGTGATATCTCGTGCTCGTCTATTGCTGGGTTACCCAAGTGGTAATCAA
>JBJOHY010000080.1:0-19243 GCA_046047475.1 Actinomycetota bacterium
CGATTTCTCACTTGGCTCCTGCAATGAAACGTTGCCATAAATCGGCAAAGTCTGGGATAGTTTTTGCAGTAGTGGCAATGTCATCCAATTCTAATTTCACCGATAAACCAATTATTGCCGCAAAAGTTGCCATGCGATGGTCATGATATGAATGCAGCATTACGGTTGCTGGCCGCAACGTACCACCTTGGATTTCAATGCCATCAGGTAATTCAACTGCCGCGATTCCCACTTTCGTCAATTCGTTAACCAGCGCTGCTAGCCGATCAGTTTCATGTCCGCGCAGATGTCCAATCCCAGTTAGTCGGGATGTTCCTTTTGCTGATGCAACTATCGCAGCAATAGTTGGCGAAATTTCACCCACCCTGCTGAGATCAATATCAATTGGATTTATTTCACGTGGAGCAATTAGTGCTAAACCATCATCTGTGATCTGGATAGATCCGCCCAATGCCTGGAAAACTCGAATAATTTCTTCACTAGGTTGCGCCGATTCGCTCGGCCAATCTTTAATCGTCACCTGTCCGCCGGTAACCATGGCCGCAGCTAGGAACACGGTGGCATTTGATAGGTCAGGTTCGATGACGCGATCAAGTGCTTTGATTTGGCCTGGCGCTACTTGCCATTGGTTATTCGCTGAATTGACTTGAACCCCATGTTCTTTCAGCATATTTATCGTCATCTCAATGTGTGGAATAGACGGAACGGAGTCTGCAGTGTTTATTACGGTAAGACCAGTCTCAAATCTGGCGCCAACTAAAAGTAAGGCACTTAAGAATTGACTTGATATCGATGCATCAATTCGAACTTCACCACCAGTTACTTTGCCAGTGCCACGTACCGTTAACGGCAGCGTGTTTCTGCCATCGTCAATTACTTCAATTCCCAACTGCCGAAGCGAGTTGATGGTAGCTGTCATTGGTCGAGCAGCCGCCTGTTCATCTCCGTGAAAAGTAGTTTCACCATCTGAAAGTGCCGCAACTAATGGCACAAAACGCATTACGGTGCCAGCAAGGCCAACATCAATTCTGCCACCGCCAATTAACTTGCCAGGTTTAATGAACACATCTTCGGCCAATTCAATTTCGGTGCCAAGTTTTTGCAGAGCAGCAATCATTAGTTTGGTATCGCGCGCCAAGAGCACGCCGGAGATCTTGCTCGGACCATCGCTTAAGGCGGCCAGCAGCAGTGCTCGATTAGAGATGGATTTGGAGCCAGGCACGCGAATGCTGCCGGTGATGGCACCGGGTGCTGGGATTGACTGCCACGCCATGGCAACAGCGTACTAACTGCAGTGGCATGGCATGCTGTTCGCATGTGTGGACGTTATACCGCTGCCGCCGACCTTAGGGAGGTGGTGACTTCACTCGGCGTAGATGAGGTGATTGCCTCGCTTGACCAACCCCAATACAACATTGCGCCAACGCAACTAATTTCAGCAGTTCGGCAAGATGGCGAGAAGCGGCAACTGGACCTGTTTAGCTGGGGGATGCAGTTAGATTGGGCTAACACAAAGTTGACTCCTAGCAATCTAATAAACGCACGGGCTGAGTCGGTCACAACAAAACCATCATTTCGAGAAGCTGCTAAGTATCGAAGATGTCTAATCCCAGCCACTGGTTGGTATGAATGGCAGAGCACTATTCAATCTGCCGGCAGGAAGCAACCGTATTACTTCTCTTCACCGACTAATAAAGTGATTGCATTTGCTGGTATTTATGAAGTAAACCTAAAAGGTGTAAAAAGTGCCGCGATAATCACAAGAAACGCAAATGAAGTGGTAGGTCCAATCCATGATCGAATGCCACTAATCCTCACCGAAAATCAATTCGAAGATTGGCTTGATCCGAAAGATAACGATAGCGATGGCGTGGTCGCGATGGCACTTAACGCTATCCCGCCTGACCTTTTGGGATATCCCGTTTCGCCAGAAGTCAATTCCGCTAGAGCCCAAGGAGCACAATTAATCCAACCAGCAGAGCCAGGGCCAACTCAACCATCACTATTTGAGGCATAGATTTCGCAAACTCTTTGCATCTACCTAATAACAACGGCAGCAATTTAGAGCACAAGTTAGACTTCAGCTATGTCTTCGCTGCAGTCATGGATCTCAGGCCTCCGTCGTGCACGTTATTTGTGTTGCCGCTAATTAACTTTTGGTTTGTTCAGAATAAGAATTTCTAGTTGAAAAGAGAAAAAATGAAAGTCTATGACGATATAACCCAGGTAGTTGGCAATACACCGTTAGTGAAGCTGAACCGAATCATGAATGGTGCAGAAGCAAATGTATTTGCCAAGTTGGAGTTTTATAACCCATCTGCCACCGTAAAAGATCGAATTGGAATTGCGATGATCGATGCAGCCGAAGCATCAGGTCAGCTAAAACCAGGGGGTGCCATCGTTGAAGCAACCAGCGGTAATACAGGTATCGCCCTAGCCATGGTTGGTGCCGCACGTGGTTATCGAGTTATTTTGACTATGCCAGATTCGATGAGCAAAGAACGTCGGATGTTGCTTCGTGCCTATGGTGCTGAGTTAGTGCTAACGCCGGCTGCTGAAGGAATGAAAGGTTGCGTTGCGAAAGCCGAAGAAATTGGTGCGGAACAAGGCGCTTTCTTGGTCAGACAATTTGAGAATGCGGCAAATCCAGAAATTCACCGCAATACAACAGCGCAAGAAATTTGGAATGACACCGACGGCACAGTTGCTGCACTTGTAGCTGGAATTGGAACTGGTGGAACCATTACTGGAGTTGGTCAAGTGCTGAAGGAAAAGAATCCAAATATCAAAGTATTTGCAGTGGAACCTGCCGCATCACCAATTCTTAACGGCGGCACTCCGGCTGGACATCCAATTCAAGGAATTGGTCCTAACTTTGTCCCACCAATTTTGGATCGAGATGTCTATGACGAAGTATTGGATGCGCCGAACGAAGAGGCAATGAAGTACGCCAGACGAGCTGCTGCAGAAGAAGGAATCTTGGCTGGAATTTCATCCGGTGCCGCACTTTGGGCAGCATCACAAGTTGCCCGACGCAACGAGTTTGCCGGCAAGAACATTGTGGTGATCATTCCATCATTTGGTGAGCGTTATCTTTCAACTGCGCTGTATGCAGATTTGGCGGAGTAGTTAATGTTTGCTCGAGTAAAGGAAGATATTGCTGCTGCAATTCAGCGAGATCCGGCTGCTCGGAGCAGAATTGAAGTTGCACTGGCTTATCCAGGCGTGCATGCCCTGTGGCGGCATCGCATTGCCCATTGGCTTTGGCAGCGCAACTTCAGATTGCTAGCTCGAATCTATTCAAATCGCAATCGACGCCGCACTGGGGTTGAGATCCATCCCGGCGCTCAGATTGGCCGACGCTGTTTCATTGATCACGGCATGGGAATTGTGATCGGTGAGACAGCAATTATTGGTGATGATGTCTTGATTTATCACGGCGTCACGCTTGGTGGCCGAACGCTGGCAAAAGTCAAACGACATCCAACCATTGGAAATGGTGTCGTGCTCGGCGCGGGTGCAACGGTGCTTGGCGATATTAAAGTTGGGGATCAAGCGCTAATTGGCGCTGGCGCAATTGTTACGAAGAATGTCGCCCCTGGTGCTGTGGTGATGGGGCCGACTGAACGGCAAATAATTAAAGTGGAGCAAAACGACGCAGAGCTTTGGGCCATTTAGGCCAAAGCCAAGTTAGGCGCGAGGCCGCTTGCCGTGATTTGCTTTGTTCTTCTTGCGATCGCGCTTTTTCCGGGCTCGCTTACTCATATCTGCTCCTCATTTGGACGGCAGATCCTCTCATAGTTCGCCTTAGGTAAGTAATCTGCCCCCGTGGCCAGATTAGAACAGTTGATAGCCCAGCACGCCGAACTACCGGCGGCTGCCGTTGAGACCCTTGCACAGTTAGTCTCAGAATGGACGTTGCTGGCTGATCTATCGTTTTCTGACCTTTTGCTTTGGGTGCCTAAATGGCATGACCGAGGTTATGTTTGTGTAGCGCAGATCAGGCCGGTTACTGCGCCGACCACAATTGATTCAGATCTGGTGGGCAGCTTTCAATCCGACCGAAGACTCACTGCAGTTGATCAAGCAACTTCACAACTAGAAATAATTGAAGCCGGGCCTGTTACAGCTATCCCAATCATCCAAAGCGGCACCGTCATAGCTGTAATCGAACGACATCGTGGCGAGCGGCAAGAGGGTGCGCTCACTACGGCTTATTTATCAGCGGCCAAAAAACTTTTCGCAATGGCAAAAGCAGGTCAATTTCCACCGGCAGTTAATGCTGCAACAATTTCTTCACTGCCACGAGTTGGCGATGGCGTGCTGTTACTAAATTCAGACGGGATTGTGGAGTTTGCTTCACCTAATGCCACCAGTGCATTTCGCCGGCTTGGCTTAGCAACAAACTTAATTGGCACTGAGCTTGGCGCTGTCTCAGTTTCATTGGTTAAACAAGTTGGCGTAATCAATGAAGCAATTAATCTAATTGCCAGCGGCACGATAGCTGGCGCTACTGAAATTGAGAACAATCTAGCTTCGATCACGCTACGTTCCTATCCGTTTGTTTTGCAGAACCGAAATGATGGCGCATTAGTGTTAGTGCGAGATGTTACGGAGTTACGTCGCCGAGAGCGCGCGCTGTTAACCAAAGAGGCAGCATTACGTGAAGCGCATCATCGAGTAAAGAACAATCTGCAGACAGTGGCGGCGCTGCTGCGTATGCAAGCGAGAAGATCATCAACCGAAGCTAAGCGTGCTTTAGTTGAAGCTGAGCGCAGAATCGAAGTTATTGCTTTGGTTCATGAAACACTGACATTGGCACCAGCTGAAAACGTCCAGTTTAATGATGTTGCAGATCGTCTTATTGCGTTAAGCATGCAACTTGCCACCACACCACTAACGATTCAACGGATTGGCGATTTTGGCTCTTACTCGGCAGAACAAGCAGTGCCATTAGCCGCGGCTCTTTCTGAGTTGCTGCAGAATGCAATTGAGCATGGCGATAATAGTAAAGAGATTAGAATCGAAGCGGATCTAGCAGATAAGAATTTCAAAGTGATAAATCATGCCAAGACCAAAGGCGCACATGCTGAAGGGCTTGGTTTATCAATAGTTCGGAGTTTGGTTGAAGGTGAGTTAGCTGGCAACGTGACAATTGCTACGTCTGCTGGTGAGTTTCAGGTTCAAATATCGCTGCCAAAATAACAATGGCCCGCAGTAGCGGGCCATTGTGGGGAAATCTGTTTAGATTAAGTTTGAGGTCGCGCGAGTGCGAGCAGCTCGGCGCTTGGCAGCGCGTCGCTCATCTTCACTCATTCCACCCCAGACGCCAGTCTCTTGGCTGGTTTCGAGTGCCCATTCAAGGCAATCATCAATCACAGCGCAGCGACGGCAAACAGCTTTCGCAGCATCGATCTGAAACAATGCAGGACCAGTGTTCCCGATGGGGAAGAACAATTCAGGATCCTCATTGCGGCAGGCAGCCTGGTGTCTCCAGTCCATACCGGTCCTCCTAATGAATCAAGTGTCGAGCGCTTGTGACGCTGTTCACAAGGTCTGTGCCGAAAACGACCCGAAACCAATCAGGATTTGGGCCGCAAAAGGCGCGGAGGAGTAGATTCTCACAGAATGGCACAGTCAGCAAGAGTTTCTGACTGAGAATCACCCTAGAAGGGGGTCTGCTCTAGGCTTGAGCACGAAATGAACCCAGTCAAATTCACCCGAATCTCCCCAATTGTGGCGGGCTTGCAGACCCTCACCCTGATCGTGCTGCTGTTGATCACAATTATTGGAACGCTTATCACTGGGGAATTTGAGGCACGAGTGCTGTTGCCTGAATTGCTGCTCTACCTGATCTTTATTGCTGGATTGGCCTGGGTTACTAAAGGGCTGTGGCGGCAGCGAAGTTGGGCAAAAGCGCCGATGATCGCCGTGCAATTAATTGCTATTGGCATAAGTTATGAAGACTTTTGGCAGTCTGAGCCACTTCGATGGAAGGTGACTGCAATTGGATTGACGGCAGTTGCAGTTACAGCCATTGCCGCTACCTTGAAAATTACCGATTCAGCAAAATAAAAAACTGGCCAGCAGGAACTGCTAGCCAGTTTTTCAGTGGTTAATTACTTTTTGGTTGCCCAGAAAATTTCCGCAATCTCGTCAATCTTGGCAATTAGGTTATCTGCTACCGCGACATCATTGGTTCCCTTGGTACCAGCAGCTCCGGCCAATTTGGTGGCATCGTTAAATAGTTGATGCAGATTTGGGTAGGCCTCAAAGTGATTTGGCTTGAAGTAATCAGTCCAGAGCACCCATAGATGCTCTTTGACTAGGTGGGATCGCTCTTCTTTAATCGCGACCGCGCGGGCTTTGAAATCTGGATCGGATGAAGCTGCGTACTTTTCCATACAGGCCTTAACCGACTGCGCTTCAATTTTTGCTTGTGCTGGGTCATAAACGCCGCAAGGTAGATCGCAGTGAGCGGCGGCAATAATGCTTGGCTTAAAGCCCATAGTTGCTCCTTCTAGAACTGATAGTGCGAGAGACTACCGCTATGAGCGCAAACGCGAAACCGCAGCGAAGCTGGCTGCAATTAGAAGTCTCCGGGGAGTCGATGTTTCCTACCCTTCGCCCTGGTGATTTTGTGATTGGTTTGCGCACCAGCAAGTTTCAACCAGGCCAGGTAGTGCTGCTGGAAGATTCGAATTTTCGGTTAGTGATAAAACGGTTAACTAAATTGGAAGGCGCAAATTGCTGGGTGGAGGGTGATAATCCAGCGCAGAGCATCGACTCCAGACAGTATGGCCCGATATCACCAACTCAACTAAAGGCAGTCATCAAATTTCGCTACTGGCCTTGGCCAAAGTTAGTTAAATAGCACGTTTTATTGCGGCAACAAAGTCCATTACATCTTGCTCAGTGGTATCCCAAGAGCACATCCATCTCACTTCATTAGTTTTTTCATTCCACACATAGAACGGAAATTCAGCTGGCACCTGTTCACTAACTGACTTTGGTACCGTGGCAAAGACCGCATTCACTTCAACAGGTTGGGTAATCGTGATGTCATCAAGTTTTTCTACTTCAGCAGCAAGCAACTTTGCCATGTTATTGGCATGAGTTGCGCTACGTAACCACAAGTCATCGCTTAGCAGCGTCAATAGCTGCGCTGCGGTAAATCGCATTTTGCTATTTAGCTGCATCAATGTCTTGCGCAAATGCTTAACCTGATCACCAAGGGTTGGACTTAGATAGAGCACTGCTTCACCATTAATCAAGCCATTCTTAGTGCCACCAAATGAAACCACATCCACTCCAACATCGGTGGTAAATTCCTTAAAACTCATACCAAGTGCTGCAGCTGCATTACTTAATCGCGCACCATCTAAATGTAGATAAGCATTATGTTGATGAGTTATCTCTGCGATAGCAGCAATCTCGGCTGCGGTGTATAACGTGCCATATTCAGTAGATTGCGTAATCGAAACAACTTTTGGCTGGGCATAGTGCTCATCGCCAGTTCGGATAAAGGCGTTTGCGATATCAGTCGGATTTAGTTTTGCATCAGAAGATGGCAGATCAATTAACTTGACGCCAGCAATCCGCTCTGGCGCGCCACCTTCGTCCACATTGATATGTGACCACTTTGAGCAAATAACTGCTTCCCACGGTTTTAGCATTGAATACAGTGACAACACATTTGCCCCAGTGCCATTCCAAACCAAATATGACTTGGTTTGTTCACCAAAGAGCTCTTGAAATCTAACTTCCAGTTGCCGGGTTAATTCATCTGCGCCATAGGCCCGTTGATGGCCATGGTTTATGGCGGATAGCGCCGCGAGCACCTCTGGATGGGCGGGGGCGTAGTTATCGCTGGCAAAAGAACGCACGGCGAAATGCTAGGCCGTGCTGCCGAGCATTATTGCTCGGGATAGGGCAAGGTGTGCCCATGGTTGATACAGACTTTCTTTCACTCCCATTAGCGGCTACTGCTGATGCGGCAATCTCCGCTGCTACCGCAGCCGGTGCAAGTTATGTTGATGTTCGAATTGAACGAACTAGAACTGGCGTGTTGCAGCTGCGAGATGCCCGGCCCGAAACCCAGGCCGACGACTCCATCTTCGGCATCGGCGTTCGCGTAATTGTTGATGGCACTTACGGCTTTGCTTCAGCGCCTGATGTATCGCAAGCCAGCGCAAAGCAGTTAGCCCTAACTGCTGTTGCGATGGCTAAGACCAGCAAGCCGCTGGCAACCGAATTTGTTGAGTTAGCGCCAGAGCCAAGTTATTCCAATCAAGTTTGGCGATCTAGTTATGAACTTGATCCGTTTGAAGTGCCAGATGTCGAAAAGATTGCCAGATTAACCCAGCTAAGTGAGCACTTACTAAAGTCGCCTCAAGTAAATCACGCGCAGGCATACACCATGTACGTGAAAGAACAAAAATATTTTGCGAACTCCAGTGGCACCTCAACTACACAGCAGCGAGTTCGCATGCAGACCCAGATCGAAGCGATCTCAGTTGGCGCGCACGGGTTTGAATCAATGCGCACGCTGGCCCAGCCGGCTGGCTATGGCTGGGAGTGGATGGGCAATGAAATCTGGAATTGGGATGAGGAGATTGCTGAGCTGCCAGATCTGTTGGCGCAGAAAGTTGCGGCACCAAGTGTCACCCCAGGTAAATATGACCTGCTGATTCATCCAAGCAATCTGTGGCTAACTATTCATGAATCAATTGGACATGCTACTGAACTGGATCGTGCGTTGGGTTATGAAGCGAATTACGCTGGAACATCTTTTGCTACGGTAGATAAGTTAGGCAAACTGCAATATGGCACATCACTAATGAATGTCACTGGCGATCGAATTACTGAGCACGGCTTAAGCACCGTTGCATATGATGATGAAGGCGTTGCGGCACAGCAGTGGGACATCATTAAAGATGGAGTTTTGGTTGGATATCAGCTAGACCGACGAATTGCCGCTAAAGCCGGACAAGAGCGAAGCAATGGTTGTGCCTTTGCTGATTCGCCAGCGCATGTGCCAATCCAGCGCATGCCAAATGTTTCGCTGCAGCCAAACCCAACTGGACCTGATCTTGATGGCTTGATTGCTGGCATTGAAAACGGCATTTTGATTAAAGGTGATAAGTCCTGGTCGATTGATATGCAGCGCTACAACTTCCAATTCACCGGACAGCAATTCCACCAAATCAAAAATGGCAAGATCGTGGGACAACTAAAAGATGTTGCGTACCAAGCTACGACTACTGATTTCTGGGGATCCATGATTGCAGTTGGTGGTCCAAGCACTTATGTCTTAGGCGGCGCTTTTAACTGTGGTAAAGGTCAACCAGGACAAGTTGCTGCGGTAAGTCATGGCTGTCCAGCAGCAGTGTTCCAAAATATTAATGTGCTAAATACCTTAGCTGAAGCAGGTGCATGATGAAGCCACAAGAAATTATTGATCAGATCTTGGCCGCCGCTGACTATCACGATTGCATTGTGGTGGTTAGTGAAGACACTTCAGCAAACCTTAGATGGGCAAACAACACTCTAACCACTAACGGGGTGCTCGCTAATCGCTCAGTCACGGTTATTGCGTTTGTGGAAACCGAGTCTGGCATTGCTGCTGGCAGCATTACAAAAACTGATGTATCAGCAGCTGAAGTCGCTGAAGTTGCGCAAGCGGCAAGAGTTGCCGCGTTAGCAGCCGGGGCAGCGGAAGATGCAGCACCACTATTAACAAATGTTTCGGGTGGCAATTTGGATGCACCGCATCAACCAACGGGGCCAGAAGTATTTAGCAAAGTCGCGCCAGACCTTGGTGCCATGTTTGTTGGGGCGGAAAAAGATGGTATTGAATTGTTCGGCTATGCTGAACATGTTCATGCCACTACTTGGATTGGCTCTAAAGGCGGAATTCGAATTCGGCAGGATCAACCGTCGGGTCGAGTCGAGATGACTGGCAAGTCACACAATCGAACCCGCAGCACCTGGGAAGGGCGAGCCACCAGAGATTTCACTGATTTATCAATGAGTGAAATTGATGCTGCGATTAGACAGCGCCTTAATTGGCAGGCGAAGAAGATTGATCTGCCGGCAGGTAAATACGATGCCGTTCTCCCAGCAGGTGCAGTTGGTGATTTAGTTACCTACATGGTGTGGAGTGCGGCTGGTAAAGATGCATTCCAAGGCCAATCGGTCTTCTCTGATAAAAAAGGTGGAACCAGAGTTGGCGAAAAACTATCTAACGTTGCGCTAAATCTTTATTCAGATCCCGCTTATCCTGGCTTAGAGAGTGCAAGCTTTGTTGAGACCACGGCAAGTAGTCCATTTGTGAGCGTTTTTGATAATGGAATTGCGATAAATCGATTTGATTTCATGTCATCAGGTGTGTTGAAAAATCTAATCAATACTCGTGCTAGCGCAGCTGAGATGAAAGTTGATTTTGTCCCAATTAGTGACAACATCATCATGTCGGTTGATGGGGCAACGGCGACTGAAGCAGACTTAATCAAGTCGGTTAAGCGCGGTCTGCTCATTACTTGTTTATGGTATATCCGCATGGTTGATCCAGTAACGCTATTACTTACTGGCCTTACCCGAGATGGGGTTTATCTGATTGAAGATGGCGAAGTCGTAGGAGCGGTCAACAACTTCCGATGGAATGAATCACCAGTTGAGTTGCTGGGTCGAATTCAAGGGGCAACCCCAACCACGATTACGCAGGTTCGAGAATGGGCAGATTACATTGATCGAACCGCAATGCCAGCGGTGTTGTTCAAGGACTTCAATATGTCGACAGTAAGTCAGGCGTCTTAACTTAACGCTTGATTTACTAGCGCTGCTTGCTCAGCATCGTGAAGTTTGTGCGAACCTACTGCTGGCGATGACGCTGCAGTTCGAGAAACCACGCTGATGCCGCGGCCAAGTTGTGCTGGGAACTCCAGTCCCATAAATGGCCAGGCACCTTGATTCGCCGGTTCTTCTTGCGCCCAAACGAGTTCAACGTTGTCTGGGTAATGACTTAGCAGCGCAGCAATCTCAGGTGCTGGCAGTGGATAAAGTCGCTCGACACGAACTAGCGCAACATCAGTAATGCCGCGGGTCTCGCGCTCAGTTAACAAGTTGTAGTAAACCTTGCCAGAGCAAAGCACGACTCGTCGCACGTTCGACTTGGTAACTGTTGCATCATCAATCACTGCTTCAAATTCACCAGAGGTGAAATCAGCTGCAGCACTTGCCGCAAGCTTGCTTCGAAGCAGTGATTTTGGTGTGAAGACCACAAGTGGTTTCGCATGTGGTTGCATTACCTGCCAACGAAGTAGATGGAAATAGGAAGCTGGCGTTGAAGGGTAAGCAACAGTCATGTTGTCTTGTGCACACAAACTCAAGAAGCGTTCAATCCGAGCCGAAGAGTGATCTGGCCCTTGACCTTCATAACCATGCGGCAACAGCAGAACTACCCGAGACGTCTGGCCCCATTTTTGTTCCCCAGATGAGATGAACTCATCAATAATGGTTTGCGCACCGTTGGCAAAATCACCAAACTGCGCTTCCCACATAACTAGTGCGTCTTTGTTTGCGACCGAATAGCCATACTCAAATCCCATAACGGCATATTCACTCAGCAGCGAGTCATAGATATATAACTGACCTTTTCCTTCACGCTTACTCATTTCGCGAAGCGGAAAGTAGGTTTCCCCGGTCACCTTGTCGACAATTACCGCATGTCGTTGACCAAAAGTGCCGCGTCGGGAATCCTGACCAGATAGTCGAACTAACCGGTCTTCCAATAACAGCGAGCCAATGGCAAACATTTCGCCAGTTGCCCAATCAACTGCATTATCCGAAAGCATTGCTGCTCGCTTCTGTAGTTGTGGGAGCAATCTTGGGTGCGGCGTTACGTTTTCTGGAAGTTCGATCTGAGTTTTGGCAATCTTTTCTAAAGTTTCCAAAGCCACCGCGGTATTTACTGGCTGTGGGAATGGCGTGGTATCAACAGGTGCGGTTTCTGCGCTGCCAGCTGCCAATTCTTCTCTGGTTTCAGCAAACACTCGCTCTAGTTGATCTTGATAATCCTTTAGCGCAGCTTCGGCTTCTTCAAGCGTGATATCGCCCCGACCAATGAGTGCTTCGGTGTATAGCTTTCGCACGCTGCGCTTATTGTCAATTACTTCATACATCAACGGTTGCGTCAATGATGGATCATCGGCTTCGTTATGACCGCGACGACGGTAAACGATTAGGTCAATCACCACATCTTTATTAAATTCCTGGCGATATTCAAAAGCTAACCGCGATACTCGAACTACCGCCTCTGGATCATCACCATTGACGTGGAAGATTGGCGCTTGCACCATCCGTGCTACCGAAGTGGCATAAGTTGAAGAACGTGATTCGGTAGGAGAAGTAGTGAAGCCAACTTGGTTGTTCACTACTAAATGAATCGTGCCACCAACTCGATAACCTCGAAGCTGTGACATGTGTAGCGTCTCGGCAACTACACCTTGGCCGGCGAAAGCGGCATCGCCGTGGAGCAAAATTGGCAGCACTGGGAAGCCATTGTCGCGATCCAGCTGATCCGTTTTTGCTCGGGCGATTCCTTCTAGCACTGGGTTTACCGCTTCCAAATGCGATGGATTTGCTGCTAGATAAACCTTAACTTTTTCACCATTTGGCGCTTCATACTCACCTTCAGTACCTAGGTGATATTTCACGTCACCCGAACCTTGAACTGACATTTTGTTCTTTGGTGCATCTTCAAACTCACGGAAGATTTGACTGTATGACTTGCCAGCAATATTCGCCAGCACATTTAGTCGGCCGCGGTGTGGCATTGCAATTGCAACTTCCTGCACACTCGAATTTGCCGCGTCAGACAAGATTGCATCTAGTGATGCGATTGCAGATTCGCCACCTTCAAGGCTAAATCGCTTCTGGCCGACATATTTGGTTTGCAGGAAGTTCTCAAATGCTTCGGCGGCATTGAGTTTGCGCAAAATTCGGAGTTGCTCTTCGCGAGGCGGTTTTACGTCAGCTCGCTCTACTCGATCTTGCATCCATTGCCGCTGAGCTGGGTCAGCAATATGCATGTATTCCACCGCGATTGATCGGCAGTATGCCTCACGAAGGGTTAGCAGTATGTCGCGCAGTTTCATAAACGGCTTGCTACCAAAGCCACCAGTTGGGAAAGTTCGTTCTAGATCCCAAACTGATAAGCCATGCGTTGACATCCGCAGATCTGGATGAGTTCGCTGCTTGTATTCCAGCGGATTGGTATCGGCAATTAAGTGGCCACGAGTGCGATAGGAATGAATCAATGCTTGAACTCGAGCAACTTTATTAATTGCATCTTCATGATCGGCATCAACATCGCTAACCCAGAGGTATGGCTTAAAGGTGATGCGAAGAGATTGGAAGACTTCTTCATAAAAATCATATTTGCCAAGCAACATCTCGCCAACGAGCTTCAAAAACTCACCACTGGCTGCACCTTGAATGATTCGGTGATCATAAGTTGAGGTAAGCGTCAAAACTTTGCCAATGCCATTTCTAGCCAGCACTTCAGGTGCGGCACCTTGCCACTCGGCTGGGTAATCAAGTGCACCAACACCAATAATTGCGCCTTGACCCTTCATCAATCTTGGCACGGAATGCACTGTGCCAATCGTGCCTGGGTTAGTCAGGCTAACTGTGGTGCCAGCAAAATCATCAACCGCAAGTTTGTTGTCGCGAGCACGACGAACTATGTCATCATAGGTTGCCCAAAAAGTGGCAAACTCCATCTGATCCGCCGCTTTAATGTTCGGCACTAGCAGCTGTCTGGTGCCATCAGGCTTGGTTAGATCAATAGCTAAACCAATGTTTACGTTCGGGTGCTTCAAAATTGCGGGCTTGCCATCATGCTCCAAATAACTGGCATTCATGCTTGGCATTTTTGCCATCGCCTTTACTACTGCCCAAGCAATTAGATGAGTAAATGAAACTTTGCCACCACGAGTTCGGTTCAAATGTTCGTTAATGAAAGTGCGATTTTCAATTAGCAACGTGGCCGGCACTGTTCTAACGCTGGTAGCCGTTGGCACGCTCAAACTTTCTTCCATATTAGTGACCACACGACCGGCAGGTCCGCGCAGAACTTCTGGTTCAACCGCAGTCGGCGCAGCCGGCACCGGCGGGGTTACGACAGCAGGTGTTGCCGTTGGTGCGGTGCCATTAACTTGATCAGTAACAGGTGTTATCTGTGGTGCGGGAATTGCGATCCCATCAGTTTTTAACTTAACTTCAGTGCGCTCGCCTGGCACATAGTCCGCGAAAAATTCATGCCAAGCCGGATCCACACTATTTGGATCTTTTAGATACTGTTCATAAATTTCGTCTACTAGCCATTCATTTGCGCCAAAGGCGGCGAGGCGGGGATCGGTTGCTCTTGCTCCGGTGTCAGAAGACACTTTTTCTCCTGCGGTTGTGCTTAGGAGATAAGCCTACCTGCCTTCAGGTGGCGCGGTCAGGGCAATCGCTACAAGGTACTCCCATGACTCAACTACCAGATTTATCCGGCCAAGTTGCCATTATTACCGGCGGCTCGCGCGGTCTTGGCCGCTATTGTGCTGAGGAATTGGCGACTGCCGGGGCGACCGTGGTGATCATTGGCCAAAATCCAGATTCGGTAACTAAAACCTGCGACGAGTTGTTGGCAAAGAATTTAGATGTCGTCCCAATGGTGGCGGATGTTTCCAATTACGAACAATTAGCTGAGGTTAAATCGCAGCTTGGCGTGCTCGCCAATGCGCAGATTCTGATCTGCTCGGCCGGAGTGATGGCAGATAAGTTCGCCAAAACTCTTCGCACCACAAAAGCGGAATGGGATCGGGTGCTGGGTGTGAATTTAAATGGAGTTTTCAATGCCGTTTCATTGTTTGTTCCCAATATGGTGGAGCAGGGCTTTGGCCGAGTCATCACGCTGTCAGCTTGCTTAGGCAGATTTACCGGACCTGGTTTAGCCGGTGGTCTTGCGCCATATCGAATTAGTAAAACTGCTGTCACGGCGCTAACCAAAAATTTAGCTGCTGAACTGCAATATGGCGCAAAGAACGTTTTGGTTGACGCAGTATGCCCAGGACATATTCAAACTGACATGGGAGGACCGACAGCACCACGGACTGTTGCAGAAGGTGCAGACACGGTGCTTTGGTTGGCAACTCGCGAACCAAGTAATCAAACCGGATTGCTTTGGGAAGATAGAGTTGTAGTTGACTTTTAAGGCGGTTAAGTGACTAAAGCACGATTGTTTGTGTTGGCCCAATTTGGTTTGCTGGCGGTATTGGTTTTGCTGCCAACAGATCCAGCCGTTACTGCGCCAAGTTGGTTTAGACCGCTATCAATTGCGCTGCTCGGGTTAGCTTTCTTTATTTTGTTTCTAGCAGCAGTCTCGCTCAGACCTGCGTTAACCGCATCGCCAGTGCCGAAACACAGTGCGCCACTAATTCAAACCGGGATTTATCGATATGTGCGCCATCCGATGTACAGCGCTGTGATTACAGTTGGTGCCGCAGTGATGTTAGGAAATCCAACCCTGTTAACCATGATCGTCTGGGTGGCGTTGATTATTGTTTTGTTTAACAAAGCTCATTATGAAGATCAATTATTGCTAGCAAAACATCCAACCGCAAAAGATTATCAATCAAAAGTTGGCGCATTTGTGCCAAAACTAAGTCGAAATTAATTACTAACGAAAAGAGATTCTCTTGGCTGCGTTACTTGCGCTGATCTCCAGTATTGCTTGGGGAGTTGCTGACTACATGGGCGGCGTGGCATCTAGGCGAGCTGGCGCGATGCAGATTTTGGTGGTGGCGTACCCAGCAGGTGCGGTAATCATTACCTTGTTTGCCGTTTTTGCCGTACCAGGAGAGATTTCTGACCAGGCAATTGTTTGGGGAATTATTGCTGGCCTAATTGGCGCAATTGCGGTTGCTTTACTTTATATCGCGCTTAGTCGCGGACCTATGGGAATTGTTTCGCCAATAACTGCGGTAATGTCAGGTTCAGTGCCGTTAGTTGTTGGCGTGATTCGTGGTGAGCGACTTACTTCACTTGCAATTGCTGGTGTGATTTTGGCGGTGATTGCAGTGGTGTTAGTCACGCGGGAAAAAACGGAACACCGAAAAGTTCAGTTCAGCACGGTCATCATCTCAATTGCGAGCGGAACTGCAATTGGCCTTTATCTTTCCGCGCTTGGATCTGCCCCAGTTGATTCCGGTATCTGGGCGGCAACCGTTGGCAGATGGACGTCATCAGTATTTGTCGCAGTTGCTGTCTTTGTTGTGTTGCGAAGCTTCACTCGAAGTAATTTTCCTTGGCAATTAGCAATCATTTCGGGCTTCTTGGATGCTGGCGCTAATGCGATCTTCCAGCTAGCAAGTCAGCGAGGTTTATTGGCAATTGTCGCAGTGCTTGGCTCGCTGTATCCGGCAACTACGGTGCTGCTGGCACGGGTGTTGCTGCATGAGCGGCTGATACGGATACAACTTATTGGGGTATACCTCGCCTTTGCCGCCGCCGCCGCGCTTGCACTCGCCTAAATCGCAGTTGTCGGAGATTCCTGCCAGAATTGCCAGATGGATCCATTACTTATCAGCTTCATTCTGGCGCTTGCCGCAATTGGTTTTTTGGTTTTGGCCCTGCTTCGCTCGCGACCTACTAGCGGTGTTTCCGAAGCTGAAGTAATGCTCATTGCGCAGACCGTGCTGGACAAACATGCGGCGAAACTATCTGAAAGTGCTACCGCTGAGCGCGATCGATTTCGAAGTGAAGATGAAGCACGACGAAATGAACTGAATTTACTACTCAAGCCATTAACCGAGAACTTGGAAAAGGTGGAATCGAAGCTGCAACTACTAGATAACCAACGCGCTGAGCTGAAACAACAACTCGACAATTATCGAGATCTAGGTAAAGAACTGAATGAAAAAACATCACAGTTAAGTTCAGCGCTGCGTCGACCTGAAGTTCGTGGTCGATGGGGTGAAATGCAACTTCGTCGATTGGTTGAGCTCGCCGGCATGGTTGATTATGTCGACTTTGATGAGCAGCTAACTGTGATTTCTGACGATGAGCGACTGCGACCAGATATGGTCATCAAGTTAACTCAAGGTGGACAGATTGCAGTTGATAGCAAAGTTCCGCTGGATGGCTATCTAGATTCAGTAGCGTTGCAAGGACCCGAGCGGGATACTGCGATGGAGAAAGTGGCAAAGCAAATCCGAACCCACATCAAACAATTGTCGGAGAAGGAGTACTGGCGGGAACTAGATAACTCAGCCAATTTCACCGTGATGTTCATTCCAATTGAAGGAGCATTTCAAGAGGCAGTTGGAGTTGATACTGGCTTGGTTGAATATGCGGCTAACCAAAAGATCGCAATTGCTACCCCGTTTACTTTGCTTGGCATGCTACACACGATTGCCAGACTTGAAACCCAATTTCAGATTGCCCAAAAAATTGATTCATATTTACAAGAAGCGCGCAAACTTCATAAGCGTGCCATAGTCTTCGCTGACCATTTAGGCAAAGCACAACGTTCCGTTACCAGCGCTACGAAACACATTGATAGTGCTGCCCGATCCTTTGATCGAATGTTTATGAAATCAATTGAAGACATGAACTCACGGGCAATAGCTAGTGGAATTGACGAGCCGGACAATGATCCTATGCTCGAGATTCCAGCCGCAGATTATGATGAAGATTAGTTAACGCAGAATTTGTCGAGCAGTTCGATCATAGGTTAAGTAATTCCACGCCCAATCGATCACGACCTGAAGTTTGTTTCGGCCACCCAACAGATAAGCAAGATGTAAGCCAAGCCAAGCGAGCCAGGCAATAAATCCCGAGAGCCGTAGGCCTTTTGCCCATACGACCGCATCAGATCGACCAATAGTTGCCATGGAACCTTTATCTCGATACTTGAACCCTGTACTAGCTGGGTCAGTTAAAAACTTTGCCACTTGTCTTCCCATTTGCATCGCAACAGGTGCCACCATGGGTAGTGGTCGCTCGTTCTGATCAAGATAGGCAGCAATATCGCCAATTACAAAAACGTTGGGAAATCTATCGGCAGCAGGTCGTAACTGATCATCTACTAAAACCCGCTCATCTCGGCGCGGGATTAACTCCATTCGCTTAGTGATTAAGGAGCTCAACGGATTTCCTTTTACACCAGCGGTCCAGATGGTTAGTTCCGAATCCAATAATCGACCACCTTTTAATGCAACGTCTTGCTTTGTTACTTCAGCGACTTGCGCATTGGTCAATACTGTTACCCCTCGGCGCTTTAGATCCCGCCGAGCAATTTCAGATAGCTGCTTGGGAAACATAGGCAGCAAGAATTCACCTGCTTCAACTAACGTTACTCGAAGTGGTGCTGGACCTAATTCCGGAAAGTCTTTGTGTAACACTCGTGACAACTCAGCGAGCGCGCCAGCCAGCTCCACGCCAGTGGGACCGCCGCCCACGATCACAATCGGGACTGGTTTGCTTTCGAATCGGGCGGCATTTTCCAACGCCCGCATTACGCGTGAGCGGATGACCAGCGCTTCATCAATACTTTTCATTCCTAAGGTGTGTTCTGCCACTCCCTTAACGCCAAAGTCAGCGGTTACTGAACCGGCAGCTATCACTAACTGGTCATATGGGATACGTTCTCCAGAGCTAAGTAGTAATTGATTCTGCTCGAATTCGAAGTCAATCACGGTATCCAACAGGAATTTAGCATTTCGATTTCGGATTGCAGCACGTGCCGGATGGGCAATCGATTCTGCAGTTAATCCAGCTGAAGCTACCTGATACAACAGCGGCAGAAAGGTATGAAAGTTATGCGAATCTATTAGGGTAATTTCAAAACCTGGGTCTTTCATCGCCTTAATGAACGATAGCCCGCCAAATCCGGCACCAACTACTACCACTTTTTTGACAGCGTTAGGGGCATTAGTCATTTCGCCCCCCTAAGTTAACTGCTGCGCGCTGCTAACAAAACGAAGTCTATTGGCTTTAGGGTCAGGCAGTATGACAACCTCGCAGCGAACTGGCGGATTAGCCCTGATTATTACCGTGCTGTGCTTTGGTGCGGCATATCCAGGAATTATTGCTGCCGAGACAAGTTTTACCCCAGCGCCGCTGGTGTTGCTCCGTTCAATCATGGTTGCGGCCCTGCTATTTGTAATCGCACTAATTATGCGGATCAATCTTC
>JBJOHY010000081.1:0-7778 GCA_046047475.1 Actinomycetota bacterium
CTAAATGTGCGGCGCAACCACCGCTAGTGGTGAGGATCTTGCCTGGTAGTTTTTCACCTAACTGCTTTGCCATCTCTTTGCCGCGTTCTAACTCACCATTATGTGCATGCAGGGCGCCGCAGCAGCCTTGATTACCCGTTGCTGCCGCTGGCAGGTTTTCCTGCGCGGCTTTTGAAACTCCAGGAAACAAACCTCGTTCAAAGCAGCCCAGCATTAGTGAATATTCAGCAGGCTCGGAATTCTGCCAATTGCGTTTGTTGAAAAATCCAATGAACCTAACTCGCCAAGCTTGGTTAACCGCAAATAACAGTAGTTTCAGAATCGGTTTTCGATTGCTGCCTTGCCATGCTGCCGAGCGCCACTCTTCTAACAACGTTCCATATTCAACTCCAGCTGGACAAACACTCTCACATGCGCGACAGCCAAGGCAAAAACTTGATTGCGGCAAGGTTTGCTCCAACGACAACTCACCGATTTGAACAGCTCGCATCAGATTGATTCTGCCTCGTGGTGAAGATTCTTCTTCCTGAGTTAACGCATATGTTGGGCAGGCAGGTAAGCAGTAGCCGCAGGAGATGCAGCGTTCTAGTAACTTAGGCGTAAAGGGAAGATCTTGGGTCATGAGCCAGTCTTTCCTGGATTCAAAATACCGTTTGGATCAAATGCCGTCTTTATCCGACGAAACAACTCCATTTGTTCTTTGCCAACTTTGCGCTCCAGATACGGCAGCTTGGCAATGCCAACGCCGTGCTCGCCAGTGATAGTGCCACCCATATCGAGCGACAGCGTAAATATGTCATCAAGTGCTTGATGCAATCTCGCTACTTCATCTGGATCGTTGATATCTGCTAATACTTTTGGGTGGAGATTGCCATCGCCAGCATGACCAAAGACTCCAATTTTTACTTGTCGATTTTTACTAATCTCACCAATTTTTGCCACGGTTTCGGCAAGTAGTGGTCGTGGCACACAAATATCTTCACTGACAGCAAGGGAAGCTTCTCGAGCAAGTGCAGGTAGCGCACAGCGGCGAGCAAACAGAAGCTGATCTGCTTCAACAATTGTTTTTGCTCGCGTAACTGAGATTACCCCAGCAGTTGTACTGCAGATATCTGCCATCTGCTGCGTCTTAACCTCTACATCATCACTGTCGCCATCTTCGCCAAATAGCAGCAGTGCACCAGCAGAAGTATCAAGACCAATCTGTGCAAATTTTTCTACCGCATTAATACAAACGTTGTCTAGAAACTCTAACGTCGCTGGCAGAATTCCAGCACCAACGATGTTATCAACGGCAACTGAGGCATCGGCTAGAGTTTTGAAATAAGCAACACCATATTTTGAGATAGTAGGTCTTGGTCTAAGTGCCACGGTTGCTTTAGTAATTACGCCAAGTGTTCCTTCAGAACCAACAAGCAATCGAGTGATGTCGTAGCCAGCAACATCTTTCACCATTCGAGATCCAGTATTGATTACTTCGCCAGTTCCCAGTACTACTTCAAGACCCAAAACATAGTTACGCGTTACGCCATATTTCAAGCCGCGTAAGCCACCGGCGCAGGTAGCGATGTTGCCACCAATAGTCGATACCGTTCTTGAGCCAGGATCTGGCGGATACATCAAGCCATATGCCGCTGCAGCATCATCTAGGTTCACATTTGTTACCGCAGGCTCAACTATCGCGAGCATCTCTGATTTAGAAATTTCTAAAATTCTATTCAATTTAGTCATGACTAGCACAATGCCACCAGTTATCGGAACGGTTGCAGCAGCTAAATTGCTACCGGCACCTCTGGTAATTATTGGCACGTTATTTTCGTTAGCAAATTTAATTAGTTTTACGACATCATCAGTTGATTCAGCGAACACCACCGCCTCTGGGGCAGATTTGAACTCTGGCGTGGCATCAGTTGAGTAGGCGGTAAGGGTCACCTGATCTGTTTTGACCTTATCGCCAAATAACTGAGTTAGGGCAGCGAGATTCATCTGGCCATAAGGATACACCGCTGTGGGCTACCACAAATTAGTTAAACCCTTACATCTCCGCGAGCAATTCTGTGCAGAATCAGGGTGTTCAAGTAAGGTGCACCTCGTGGAAAAGATCATCGTCGAAGTGATGCTAAAGCCAGAGATTTTGGACCCGCAGGGTAGAGCAATTCAGGGTGTATTCAACCGGGATGGACATAATTTAATCACCAATGTTCGTCAAGGAAAAAGATTTGAAATTTCAGTTGATGGCCCAATCACTGATCAATTACTTGATGAAATAGAAGAGTTAGCAGCAACAGTGTTAAGCAATCCAGTTATTGAGACTTTCGCCATTTACGCTGATGAAGGCGAGAACGAGTGACAACTCGCGTTGGTGTAATAACTTTCCCGGGAACGCTTGATGATCGAGATGCCGCAACTGCAGTAGCACTTGGTGGTGCTGAAGCAGTGCCGCTTTGGCACAAAGATACAAACTTAAATGATGTTGATGCGGTAATTCTGCCTGGCGGATTTTCCTATGGTGACTATTTGCGGGCAGGTGCATTAGCAAGCGTTTCGCCAATTATGCAGTCAGTCGTTGATAAAGCCAACGAGGGAATGCCAGTTCTTGGAATCTGCAATGGATTTCAAATGTTATGCGAAACTGGATTGCTGCCAGGAGCACTAACTCGTAATCGCGATCTACATTTTATTTGTCGCCCAGAATTAATTACGATAACAAATACCAAGACTGCTTGGACAAACTTCTTTCAGCCTGGCGCTGAGTTATTGATTCCGGTCAAAAATGGCGAAGGTTGTTATCAACTAGCACCAGAGTCACTCGCTGAAATTGAAGCTAACGGGTTAGTGGTTGCGCGTTATCAGAATAATCCAAACGGATCAGTGAATGATATTGCCGCAATTTCAAATGCAGCCGGGAACGTAGTTGGCATCATGCCCCATCCAGAACATGCAGTTGATGGTTTAGTTGGTGCTGGGGTTGATGGTCTGGGCTTTTTCTGGTCGATTGCAGGAGTCACGGTTTAAATGGTTGACACAGTTTCAAATGCCGAACAAACGCCAGACGTTAATCAACCATGGCAACAGCTTGGCTTAAAAGAAGACGAATATTTTCGAATTAAAGGAATTTTAGGTCGTCGGCCAACTTCAGCTGAGCTGGCAATGTATTCAGTGATGTGGAGTGAGCATTGCAGTTATAAAAGCAGCAAAGTTCATCTCAAGCAGTTTGGCGAGAAGACGCCAGATAGTGATGTGTTATTGGTTGGTATTGGTGAAAACGCTGGGGTAGTAGATATTGGTGACAACTGGGCAGTTACTTTTAAAGTCGAATCCCACAATCATCCATCTTTTATTGAGCCCTACCAAGGTGCCGCAACTGGTGTTGGCGGCATAGTTCGTGACATCCTTGCTATGGGTGCTCGGCCACTGGCAGTTATGGATTCGCTGCGATTTGGCGATCCAACAGCTACTGATACTGCTCGAGTATTAAATGGTGTGGTTGCTGGAATTAGTGGTTATGGCAATAGTTTGGGATTGCCAAACATTGGCGGCGAAACAGTTTTTCATCACTCTTACGCTGGTAATCCACTAGTTAATGCGCTTTGTGTTGGCGCGATGAAGCATGATCAAATTTTAACTTCAGGTGCTGAAGAAGTCGGTGATTTAGTTGTGCTCTATGGCGCAGCAACAGGTGGCGATGGCATTGGTGGCGTTTCAGTTTTAGCATCAGAAGTTTTTGATGATTCAGCTCATAGCGCAAGGCCAAGCGTGCAGGTGGGCGATCCATTTATGGAGAAGCTACTAATCGAAGCCACGCTAGAAATGGCACGAGCGAATTTAATCGAAGCGATTCAGGATTTAGGTGGCGCTGGACTTTCTTGCGCAACAAGTGAAATGGCGAGCAACGGCTCTGGTGGAATGCGAGTGCAACTTGATCTAGTTCCACTTCGAGACGCATCACTTTCACCAGAAGAGATTCTGATGAGTGAATCGCAAGAGCGAATGTGCGCAATTGTTGATCCGGAAAAAATAGATCAGTTTCTTGAGATTTGCCAAAAGTGGGATTTAACTGCAACGGTGATTGGTGAAGTTACTGACAGTGGAAAACTAGAGATTTATTGGCATGATGAGTTGATTGTGGATGTGCCACCTCGCACGGTAGCGCATGAAGGACCGGTTTATCAACGACCAATTGAGCGCCCAGCAGATCAAGATGAATTAATCGCAAATACCACTGAGAATCTAACAAAGCCAACTAGCGCCACCGAAATTAAACGCGATTTAATCAAACTACTCTCACATGCAAATTTGGCAGACAAAAGCTGGGTCACTGAGCAATACGACAAATATGTTCGTGGCGATACCGTGCTTTCCTCACCAGATGATGCCGGCATGGTACGAATTGATCGAAAAACTGGTAGGGGTATTGCAGTTTCACTTGATGGTAATGGTCGATACTGCAAATTAGATCCTTATCGCGGAGCGCAATTAAATCTAGCCGAGGCATATCGAAACGTTGCAGTTTCTGGTGCAAAGCCAATTGCGGTAACAAATTGTTTGAATTTTGGTTCACCAGAAGATCCAGCTGTGATGTGGCAGTTTGCCGAAGCAGTTACTGGACTTGCTGATGGTGCGCTTGAGTTTGGCACGCCAGTTACTGGTGGAAATGTTTCGTTTTATAACCAAACTGGCGAGGTGGCAATTTTGCCAACGCCGGTAATTGGTGTGCTTGGTGTGCTAGATGAAGTTGGAAAGCGAATCACTCGGGTGTATTCCAATCCGGGTAGCAAGGTCTATTTACTTGGTGAAACTAAACCAGAATTAGACGGCTCGGCTTGGGCCGAGGTTGTTCATGAACATTTAGGTGGTGTACCACCGCAATTGGATTTTGCCGCCGAAAAAGTCCTAGCTAGATGCATGCGTAACTTTGCTGCATATGGCATAGCTGAAGCAGCGCATGATTTATCTGATGGTGGCTTATTGGTTGCGTTGGCAGAGATGGTTTATGACAGCGGGATTGGCTTAAAGCTTGAATTAACAGCCGAAATGCTCAGCGCTGAAATGTTGTTTAGTGAATCCACGGCAAGAGCTTTGGTAGTGGTAGGTGAGTATGGCGATAATGCTTTCCATAAGTTATGCACCGAACTAAATCAACCAGTTTTATTGCTGGGTGAGGTATCAGAAGAAGTTGATGGACTACAGGTGAGTGAAGATTTGCAGATTTCATATGCTGAGCTAGAGCGCGCCTTTCAAACCCCGTTACTAGATTCACTGTAATCACCCAATTAGTTCAATTAGATATGTCAGATAGTGCGTAATCTGTCGGCTCACCTTGTTACGATTTCAGCATGATTAACCGCCTATTTCTCAAGTCAATGCTTATTTCTCTGCTGCTGGCGGTTATTCCTAATATTCCAGCGACCAGTGCACCTGTCTCAGATTGTCGAATTTCGACCGCGCCTTGGCAAACAGTTTCGCTAGGTTTCCCAATGGCGGCCGAGCGGTTAACCGGCAAGGCAGCGCCAAAACTTTTGGTGTTGCCCTATCGCTTAAGTGATCGTCCTGATTACAACTTTGGCGAAGAGGCAAAGAAGGATTACCTTGCTGCGGCGGAGCAGATTGCCAGATTCTCCGCTGGAAAATCAAAACCAACATTTGTGTTTAGCGATGTTATTAATATTCCCGAAAAAGTATCTGACATGGTAATTCTTCGACAGAATCAACAACAGCAATGGCAAAAAGACGAAGCAAAATCTACCTGGGGATTCATCCGTCGACTGATTGCGCTTAGTGATCCAAAAATAGACTTCACCGGAATTGATGGTGTGATCATGCACGGCTCTTCCACTAGTAATGATTCTTGGATTGCTGAAGCAATGATGTTTAGCAAGAACCCAATAGATCCATGGTTTAGAACAATTCAGACTGCCGAAGGAGAAATTCTCAACGCAGTGTTATTGGATAAACGAACTACAGTTGACACCATCACTCATGAAATCATGCATCTTTATGGCTTAACTGATCTTTATGGGTCGCAAAACGGGCCTGGCACGCACTCATTAATGGCTTCGAATGCTGATGCGTTGCTGAGCTATGAGAAATGGGTGCTTGGCTGGATTCCAGATAGTCAAGTGCAATGCATTATTGAAAGCAGCGAGATTGATCCCAACAAGACATCAACCAGAATCGTAATTCCAGCTACTCCAGCCGAACAGATTGTGGTTATCAAGAAAGAAAAATCCGGCACCGCTATGGTAATTGATCTGCAAACATCAGGCGCATTTCGGATGTTGACTTTCTATTCGCTAGACAATGAACTTAGGCCACCAATTGCGTTGCATACCACAACTTTGAATCGGCCAAGTGAAGGAATTTCAGTTTCAAACTTCAGCGGTGTTGGGGCACAACTAATCTCGCCGCAATATCACTTATTAGTTTCAAACAGCACCGCTACTGAGTTAACGCTTGATCTCATACCGAAAGCACAATTAAGCAATGCGGCGGCATTAATTAGCGCTGCTGAAACTAATCGGACCAGAATTCAGTCTGAGCTCGCAGCAGCAAAGCCAACAACTCAACCTGCAGTTACTAAGAAAAAAACCATTACTTGTGTTAAAGGTAAGACAATTAGAAAAGTAACTGCAAAAAAACCAAAGTGCCCAGCTGGATTTAAGAAACGATAATCAGCTTACAATCAATGAGTTATCAAGAATCTGATAAATCTGATTTCGCTGACTAAATACCTTCGCTAAGAATTGCTCAGCGATTTTGGCTTGAGCTGAAACCTGTTGTTTTAATTCGGTATCAGCGCCATTTGCCCGCACCAGATATTTGGCCTCTTCCCAGTCAAAGTGCTCAATCTCCATCCCCTCACTTACTGCCAACTCGATGAGAGCCAGCTCGAATAGCCCTTGGGAGGGTTGTGGCGGAATAACCAGATTCATGAGGGGAATGCTCTCACAACTGCCCAATGTGGCGATTAACACAAGGATAAATTTGCCAAAAGGCGGAAACTCAGGTTATGGTTATGGTGAATTACGAAAGGATAAATTTGCGTAAATATCTTGGCCTTGCCACCGTGGCGGCCCTTATTCTCAGTCTTGCTGCCTGTTCATCAGATTCACCAGACACAGATTCAACCGGTGACTCACTAAGCGGCACTGAGCTCACTGTCTACTCGGGTCGATCCGAGGAATTTATTGGCTCATTCTTTGCTGACTTTCAAGCCGCAACAGGAATCAAGTTGAATGTTCGCTATGGCGACTCAGCTGAACTTGCCGCCCAACTGCTTGAAGAAGGTAGCAATTCACCAGCAGATATCTTCATCTCACAAGATGCAGGGTCGCTAGGAGCCGTTGCTGAAAATGGCATGCTAACTAATTTAGATAGCGAAATACTTTCATTAGTGCCAGCTGAATATCAGGCTGAGAGCGGTGCTTGGGTTGGCCTAACTGGCCGCGCCCGCGTATTTGCTTATGACACGACAAAGGGATTAGAGCTACCAACTTCAATTGACGATTTACTCGATCCGAAATGGGATGGCAAGATTGGTATCGCACCAACCAATTCATCTTTCCAAGCGTTTGTCACTGCGCTTCTTCAACTTCGCGGCGAGGAAGCAGCTGAAGCTTGGCTAACCGGTCTTGCTGCAAACAATCCAGTTGCCTATGAGAAGAACAGCATGATTGTTGAAGCTATTAATGCCGGTGAGGTTGAGTTGGGCTTGGTAAATCACTACTACGTCTATGAAGTAGCAGAAGCTCTTGGCGGCGGAATTAATGTTGCCGATG
>JBJOHY010000082.1:0-14333 GCA_046047475.1 Actinomycetota bacterium
GAGCTGGTGAGATATCTTGATACTCATCAACCGTGAAATGTTGATAGCGACTAGTAAATGCAGCGGCAATTCTTGGTTGATCTTCCATCATCGCAGCTGCTAACAGCACGACATCAGATAAATCACATTCATGGTTAGCTGTAAGTAATTGATCATAACTTTGCATCACTGCAGCAATCTGCTCTGCTGATAGCTGCGCCGTTAAATTTCGGTTTGCTGATGCACTCAAGTAATCCTCATAGGAAAACCTCATCGCTTTAGTCCATGAGATTTCAGTTGCGAAATCTCGAGCTAGCGCTCTCTCTGGCGTCAAGTTGTGCTTCTGCATGGCACGACTAATTACGGAGTCCAGATCATCACAGACATTAGGCGGTGAACCACCGACTATCTCGGGCCAGAAATGCTGAATCAATTGCAGTGCCGAGGCGTGAAGCGTTCTAACTTGAACGCCAGCGACACCCAACTGTTGTAGTCGAGCTTTCATCTCGTTGGCTGCACGAACCGTAAAGGTAACTGCCATGGTGGCTTCAGCTTGATGCGCGCCAGTTGAAACGGCATAGGCAATTCGGTGGGTAATTGCGCGGGTTTTTCCAGTGCCAGCGCCTGCTAGCACAATTACTGGGCCAGAAACCGCGGTAGCAACAGCCCGTTGCTCTGGGTCTAGGTTTGCCAGTAAATCGCTCACCGGATGAGCGTAATGCGCGAACGGATTTATCTCGTTGGGCGGTTTAGCTAGAAGTATTTAGACTGCCGCCATGACCCTAACTATGTACAGCACCCAATGGTGCGGCTATTGCCAGCGGCTAAAAGGACAGCTAGATCGAGAAGGTGTCGAATACACCGAAATAGATATTGAGTATTCACCTGAGGCAGCCGCTTTTGTGGAAAGTGTCAATGGCGGAAATCAAACCGTGCCCACTGTTGTGCTGCCAGATGGCCGGGCAATGACTAATCCGTCAATAAACCAATTACTTGACGCGCTAAGGTCGTAACCAAGCATCTTTAAGTGGTTCACCAAACCACTCTTCAATTAATGCTCGAGCAATTGAAATCTTTGACGGCAACTTAAGTTTTCCGCTTTCACAATCAGCTGCTAGCTCTGCTCTGCTATACCAGCGAACTTCAGATATCTCATAACCATCAGCTTGCGCTTCGCTGGTTTTAGTTAATGCGCGATATCCCAGCATTAATGATTGCGGGAATGGCCACACCTGCGATCCGCGGTATTGAACGTCTTCATATGCGACCTCAACTCCGGCTTCTTCTCGCAATTCACGAATCACTGTCATTTCAGCTGACTCACCAGACTCCACAAAGCCGGCAAAAGTAGAGAAGAAATCGGCTGACCAATCAACTCGACTGCCAAGTAATATGCGATCTGACTCGTCGACAACTAAACAAATGATTGCCGCGTCAGTTCTGGGATGATGAACAACCTGACAAGACTCGCAATGACGAGTCCAGCCGGCAGTTTTAACTATGGTCTGCGTGCCACAATTAGCACAAAATTTATTTTTCTTATGCCAATTAAACATTGCTAAACTGGTAACCAACAAGCCAGTGTGTAAATCAGATAATGTCGCCCCAACCTGACGAAGGCCTTGCCAGTCTTCTGGTGAACTGTTTTCATCTAGTGTTGCGATGTAATTGATCTGGTTTTGATCGACACCTAAATCTAGCCAGACTAAGTTTTTGTCGGCATCTGCTATCTCGGTCAAACTCAATTGATTATTTACAACCTTAACTTTTCCGCCTTTTAACTCTAGGACTTTGGTCTTGGAATCAGTTACTACCGCTTGCCAATCCAGATCTGTCCAGATTTCGCGATTCCGCCGGTGAAGTTGCGAACGCGATAGCAGCAGTGAGGTGAGCATAGGGTCGAGTTTCATTTCCCCAAGCCTAAAGCACTAAACCCAGTTAGGTTTGGTGAGTGAGCCAAGGGGGCTTAATGCAGGTTACTAGCTGGAACATCATGCATGGGATTAACCTGCAACAACCAGGTATTGCTGGAGCCCCTCGCATAGAGACGCAAGACTTAATCGATGCTGCCCGCGAGGTGACTGCGGATGTTTTGGCAGTTCAGGAACTTGATCAATTCCAATTACGGAGCTCAAATATTGACCAGGCCCAACTGATCAGTGAAATAACCAAACTGCCTAATTACCGTTTTGCGCCGACCGTTCTTGGCAATCCGGATGATGGAAAAAAATCCTGGCAAGCAGCAGCTGAAGTTGAACTAGATCTTGCAAACACGGCCAAAGAGCCCCGGTATGGCATCGGAATATTTACCAAATATCCGGTCAAGTCTTGGTACCAGCTGGATTTGCCTGGTGCAAAGATAACAACACCAATTGCAATTCCGGATCAAAATGGGAAGCCACGACTTATCTGGATCAGCGATGAGCCACGTGTGGTGCTAGCGGCCGAACTAGATACGGAAATTGGCAGCATTCTGGTTGCTACAACTCATCTTTCATTTGTGCCCGGTAGGAATCTGAGGCAACTTAGAACCACTTTGCGCTGGTTAGCGCAATTTGAATTACCAAAGATATTCTTGGGAGATTTGAATTTGCCAGCAACAGCAATAAAACTCTTTACCTCTTTGCGCCGAACTCCAACCTCACCAACTTTTCCAATTAATAATCCAAAAGCCCAGTTTGACCATATTCTTACAACTAAAGAACTAATGATCTCTAATCCATATACTAAAAAAATGCTCGTTGGTGATCACCTTGCTATTTCAGCAGTTATTGGTCAATCGCTTTAAGAAGTAATTGCTCGATATCTGTTTCATTTAAACTTTGATCTGATTCCACCTCAGTCAAATTTGGTAAGAATACAAAACGTGCTTGAATCTCATTTATTGGTAGATTAGCTATTCGTGACCAAGCCAATCGGTACAGTGATAACTGAAGTTGATTTGCATTTTTTGGATTGCCAGTTTTCCAATCAATTAGTAAAGGTTTATCACCGGCAAGCAACACCGCATCAATTCGTCCAGAAACCAGAATCCCACCTACTGGCAACTGAAAACTTCGCTCTATTGCAACTGCAGGAAGTTTTGCATATTGTGAAGATTCAAAGGCAGCAAATGCAGTTGCCGCATCGATTTCAAGAAATTTTGGCTGATCGCGCAACTCGTCTAAATCAAAAAGTGCAGCTTCGTTATAGTACTTTTCGATCTTTCGATGAATTGTGGTACCAAAATTTGCACCACGATTAGGTGCGCTCGGCAGCGGGCGGAGATAATCTTGCGCAAATTTTTCTGGAGTTTCAATTGCCTTGATTAAGCCAGTAGCAGTAACCAAGTTGGGCAGCTGGACCTGACGTTCGGCAGCATTATTGAGCAACCAACCAATTGATTTATCCCATGCGGCAACTTGCGCTTGCTCAGCTTCACTCAAGTTTTTCGGTGTTACCGGTTGCTTATGCAACAAAACTTCATCAGCTATTTGTCGCAGTTGCGCCCGATATGAGGAAGTCGCCTGATTTCGATATACATCTACCTCGACCAGATAAGGATTTGTTGAGGTATCAGCGGGTACTGGAGTATTTACCAATATTTCACTTGCTACTGGCAGCAACTCATTGAAGAACTCTGAAGGTCCGCGCAATTTCTTCTGCGTATCTCCCCACCATGATGTAGTTACCGTAACTGATGATTGGGCTCGAGTGAGGGCAACATAGAAAAGCCGAAGCTCTTCATCCAGCGAATATCGTTTTACTTCCTGATGAAATTCACTGATCGATTTCTTTGCTGCAATTGGATCTGGCGGAAGCGAATTTCGATCACCGCGTAACGTATGCGGTATTGCGTCAGCAACTGAAGTAAAGACCGATCGGCTGTTATTACTTGGAAATACCGTTGCCGTTACTTGTGGAATAAATACGTGCGGCCACTCCAGGCCCTTTGCCCGGTGAATCGTCAGAAGTGAAACTGCCCCGCCAACTAATGGCACTTCTATTTTTGGCACGATTTTGAACCGTTTAGCTGCCGATATCCAGGCCAAAAACGCTGCCAGACTTTGATCGTCAGTTGACTGCATCCAAGCTTGAACGACATCAATGAATCCAGCAATAACGTGACTTCGTTGCGTCAAACGGCTAACGGGATTTGCTACTAATTCAATATCTAGGTTCAAGATTGCTATGGCTCGATAAACCGCATCAAGGGCATTACCGGTATTTCTAATCTGTTGAATGTCGTTTGCTAGCTGCACCATCCTGCCTCTGGCTAGCTCAGAAACTTTTGCCTCACCTAAATCCGACAAGGCATCAATCAAGCTAGCCTGAATTAATGGATCCAACGCATCAAACCCAGTTGGCAGATTTGGATTTGGCGTTACTTGCTCCGCAAGATATCTAGCTCGCTCTGCCAATGCCGCAAGGTCTCTGTCACCAATGTTTAGTCGAGGCGAGATCAAGAGTCGAGCAAGTGCAGCTCCGGCTAATGAATCTGATGCTGCCTCGATCAGCGAGATAATCTCAATCACTTCTGGCGTGCGAGTAATTGTTTCAACACCAACCAACGCAGCTGGAACGCCAGCTGAAACCAGCGATTGATGTACTTGTAGCAAAATATTGGTAGTTCGACCGAGTATTGCTATGTCATCTGGATTAACGCCCGCGCTAAGGAGTGAACTAATTTCAGTCGTGATGGCAGAAACTTCTTCAGTCTGATTTTCATAGCAGCCAACTCGAACTTCCCCGTCGCCCAACTTGAGATCACCTTGCTCGAGCGGAATTGACCCTGGGTTATCTTTTCTAATCGGTCCGATAATGGAATTAGCCGCTGACAATATTCGAGAAGCAGATCGATAGTTCTTACTTAACGACAAGACTTCAGAAACCTCACCGTTCGCTTGCTTAAATAATAAGGGGAAACTTCTAGTGGTCTCAGCAGATGCGCCTCGCCAGGCATAAATTGACTGCAGTGGGTCGCCAACTGCGGTAACACTGTGACCTGCGCCAAATGCCAACAGTAACAATTGTTGTTGCGCAACCGAAGTATCTTGATACTCATCAAGCAGCACACATTTGTAAGTTTTGCGGAGCAGTTGGACTAAGTCTGGATTAGTTGCCAATAACTGAACTGAAAGACGCATCTGGTCGGCAAAATCAACCAGCCCTTCAACTTGCTTTTGCTGCCTAAACTCTTTTACCAGCTCAACAAGTTCACCCCGTTCGATAGCAACTCTGATTGCCGTTCTGATTTCCTCATTTGTGGCTAACTGCTGCAATTGCTCAACCCAGTTTGTGTCAAAGCTGACAAGATCTTCTGCTGGTAGCAGATGTTCTGCGAGTAAATCATCTAGATTTAGAACCAATTCCACTAATCGACCGGCAGCGTAGTTCAAGTGATTTATATCTAATTTGGTGTTGCGTAATACTCTTAGCGCTAACTGAGCTCTGGCCGAATCTGTTAAGGTTCGATGATCTGGTTCAATACCTATGGCAGCGCCATGATCAATCAACAATTGTCGAGCAAACGAATGGTAAGTTGAAATTGTGGGTAATTGATCTTGATATTTCTTGCCTAATTGCTTTGCAATTCGAGTGCGCAGCTGACTTGCCGCCTTATTAGTAAAAGTAAGTCCCAGAATTGCTGACGAATCTACTTTACCTGACCGAATCAACTCTTCAACGCGTGCACTCATTACCGTGGTTTTTCCTGTTCCGGCACCCGCAATAATTGCAACTGGTTTTGCCGGATAAGTCACCGCAAACTTCTGCTGTTCGCTTAACTTGGTGAGATCAACTGGTTGATTCATGATGTCACCTGATCTCCCTCAGGAACTGCTGGGCAAACCATTCTGACTCGACAATTTCTACATTGCTGACCAGGCTTTGCTGGCAAGTCTTCTGTTTCAAGTCTGGTTTTAGCAACCGTAATCTGATCAATCAACCATTGTGGTTCAGTAAATGGTGGCGCTTGTTGTTCAACAACTTGGTCCTTGGAATTTCTTAATCTAATCTGAACTAGTTTGGCTGAGACGGGCAGTTGCTTTGGATTTACGGACTGATCTATCTCAGCTGCTAATTGGTATATTCCCAATTGGAAATGCTTGGCAAGTTCTGCTTGGCTTGGTTTAGCAGCCCCGGTCTTGAAGTCTGAGATCTCGAGTTCGCCAGAGTCATTTTCAGCCAATAAGTCGATCTTCCCTACCAGCACCACCCCTAAATCAGCATGCAAAACTTTGAATGAGACTTCAGTGCCAACTGTTGTTGCATCTGAATTAACCAACCACCGATGGATCGCCGCAACCATTGCTCTAGCTTCACCTAGTTGCAAACGTGACTGCCAGGGTGCTTCAAAAACCTGCTCTGGCCAAAGACTTTCTAATTCTTTATGCGCTGTATCTAAATCCAATTTCTGATTGATTATTTTTTCCGCAACCGCGTGAATCGCAATACCAATTACGGTATTTGCAATCGGCTGATCTTTAATTCCTAATCGACGTTCAAAAAACCATTGAGTTGGGCACTTAGTGATGCTCTCTAGCATCGAGCCGCTAACTGTTGGTGGCAAATCTGGATTAATGATTGCCTTATCCGAATGGGTTCGCTCTGGTAGGAACCACCATGAGTCAGGTCTTGCCGGCGCAAATCTGTAATCAGTCAATTTGGCTAAATAGCCCAACCTGCTAATAGCCGCCGACTTCAATTCGGCGGATGTATTTGGGTCCGTCGTGACAGCTCTAAGTTGGGCGATCAAGCCACGAGCGGTTAGCACTGACGGAGGTGCAGCTGAAACAGCCGTTGGTAACTCAACTTCTGCCAATATTCCTGATGGCGCAGTTCCTTGATCTACCTTGGAATCAACCACGGCAATTACCAGATGCTGTTTTGCCGTAGCGACTGCTGCTGCAGCTAGTCGTCGCTCTTCAGCGAGTCGTGCCCGTTGCTCATCGCTATCTCTTGGTGCGATTAAGGATTCCCTGACATTTGCTGCCGGCCACACTCCCTCTTGCAGATCAACTAAGAAAACTTTCTCCCATTCGCGACCACGCGCTCGATGGGCCGTCAGCACCGCAACGCCTATCTTTGCTCGTTTGATTAACACCTCACTAGCAGCATCTTGCGCGCTTACTTCATCGATAAATTCTCGAACTGAAATTGATCCTTGATAATTTCGATCTGCTCGATCAGCCGCATCAAAGAAAGCGAGCACGGCATCTAGATCTCGATCCGCGTTACGTCCTAACGCAGACAATTGGGCAGATTGTTGAACTAATCTTGTCGGCCAATTCTTCCAATTCTCATCCCGGTCATAACCAATCTGACTTGCGATCTTGGGTTCCACTTCTGCTTGCCAAATTGACCATAGCACTTCTGCGATGGTTGCATTGTTACGCACTTTAGAAATTACTGAATGCAAGATCGCTGATGCCCGTTTTATTGGTTGTAACCGTGGATCAAAGGGCAATTGACTTAGCAGAGCAGGTGAGGCAATCGCAGTTGCTACTACTTCTTCCGTTGGACCAAATAGCTCTAATTTGCGAAGCTGCTGTGCGCTATATCTGAGATCTGCACCGTTCATACCAACTATCTCACTTCGAGCAAATTGAATTACTTGGTTTGTTGGAAGTGGATCAAAGGTGCTAGTCGCAAGACCAAGTGCCGTAATTAGCTGTGCTACTGCTGGATCTTGTGCCAACGGCACATTATCTGGCGCATATTCAACTGGTATTCCAGCCTCTGCCAGGGCACGGCGGAGGTTGGCTAACGTTAAAAATGATCGTCCAATAATGGCTAGTTGAGAGAAATCCAGTCCCTGCTCAACTCTGGCATGCATGATCTGATCAACAAACATTTGATCACGGATTGCACTACTTACCGATACTTGATAGGTCACTTCCCCCGAGTCACCCTCAATATAACTTGGCTTTCGAATCGCAGTTATCTCTTTAGTGTTTAAATCAGGTGCAAATTGTGTGGGCAGAAAATTTCGAGCCAACTCTCCAATCTTTGCCCCATGTCGATATACGTTGCTAAGTAGATGAACTTCTGGACTTAGCTGATCTCGAAACGTTTTTGTTATTCCAATGCCGACGCCGCGAAATCCCAACACTGCGGCATCTGAATTTGAGGTGCTAAATGAGTATTTCACTTCAGCTAGTAACTGAATCAAGAATTCCAGCTGTGATGGATCAAAATCGTGCAAGTCATCAACCATAATCGCATCTGGTAGTCGCACATTACCTAGCGACAACTCTTGCTTGCGCAACAAATCTGCTACTTCATAATTAGCATCAACATAAGTAAGCTCTTGGTTCGATTCAATTTCACTGATAAGTAATTCCGAAAACTTTTCAACAGATCTTGCTAACTCAACACCCACAGCATTTTGTCTTGAAACATCCAAAAACCGTCTTAAATCACTTGCAAAAACTTTAGTCTTAATGGCTTGCTGCCAGTTCGCTGGCCACAATTCTGTGTGATCTGAAATTAAGCTGCGAATTCTGGCTTCTTGTTGTGGACCAGTTAACATAGTCAACTGAATTTCGCCAGCGGATTTAATAAATGAATCTGTTCGCAGCAGGCCATATGCCAAGGCTGAAACTGTCATCACTTTTGGCGTCTTGGTTGGATTTAACTCAACTAACTTTCCACGCAGTAATTCAGCATTCGTTCGATTAGCGGCGATCACCCAGGTTCGCTCCACACCCCAGTCGGTCGCAGCAGCAATCACAGCCTGTAGTAACACGGTAGTGCGCCCTGTTCCGGCAGCACCAAGCAACAAATGGTGCCCCACCTTCTCGGCTAGAGCCGCTTCCTGCTCTGCCGACAGCAAAATTTGCGGTATTGCTTCCGGCGGGATCAGTCGAAGATTCACTGGCACATTCTGGCTAAATCCGCCGACATCTGCGGGGTTTTACCTGGCAACATGGCACTATCAGGGAGTGAGTTTCAAAACAGCCCGAGTTAGAAGACCAGTCGATCTTGCCCGACTGTTTGTCACCTTGGCTATCGGTACCGGGATCTTTGCTGCAGCCAATTTGGCCGCTCAAACCACTACTGGATTGGAATCAGATCTAGTTCAGGCATCGCGATTATTACCTAATCTCATCGTCCTAGTTATCACCGCTCTAGGCGGCTTGTTATCCGTTCTACTTCCCGCAGCATATGTTGTGCAGGGGTTGCTCGAAAGAAAAATTCGTTTAGTTATCGAATCGCAAGCTGCAGCAATCATTGCTATTTTGACTGGAATTTCGGTAAACAATTTAATCCAATCAACAACTGAACCGCAGCTTTACGCAATTTTTGTAGGTGGTGCAGCAACCGATGGAGTAAGTCCGATAAATATTCTGTTGGCAGTAACACTTGCCATAGCAATTGTGCTGAGACTTACCGAACGAAAACCCTGGCTAATTGCAACCGTTACAATCACCGCAATTCTTGGTTGGTCTAATGTGCTGGCCGGCGCTGCAACTCTGGTATCCCAGGTATTAAGTGCAATTGGTGGTATCGCAGCTGGTCTATTGGTCCGAACTCTTTTGGGAACGCCTAGTACTAGACCAAGTCTTGGGCAGGTTATTGCTGAGATCCCAGAACTAAAGTTAAGTGAAACAGATATAACCCAAAATGATAATAATATTTTTGTCGCGCGATTAAGCAGCGGTGAATTGATTGAACTAGAAATTCTAGATCGAGATTCTGATCGAGCTGGTTTTCTTGCTTCATTTTGGCGAACCATTCGATTGCGTGGTATTGAATCTGGAGCCGGACTGCCCATGCGAGTCAAGGCAGAGCGATTGATGTTGGCTAATCTTGCAGCTCGGAATGCCGGAATAAATACCGCCAAACTATTCAGTGTTAAAGAAATTAGTGCCGATGCCATATTGGTTGTGCGGGAAAGATTGGATTCCGAGCCAATCAATGCCGAAACACCAAATTTAAGCGAGACATTGAAGCAGGTTTGGCAACAACTCGATCTTATGCATCAGGCAGATATCGCTCACCGCCATGCATCGTTAGATTCGTTTGGGTTAGTTGATAACAAGGTAGTGGTTAAGAATCTAGACGCTGCAGTAGTTGCTTCTTCTAAATTGCTAATGGCTCTTGATATCGCAGAGTTATTGTTGGCAACTACGCAGCTAATCGGAGCAAAGCAAGCGGTAAAAATAGCTGTCGATACGTTTTCAATCCACCGAGTGTTTTTTGCCGCACGACTGTTGCAGCCAATAGCGATGAGCGCCTCAACTAGGGCTAATCTGCGAAATAACAAATCCAGCCTGAGTGAACTTCGCACTGCGCTGGCAAATTTAGGGTTTGATACAACCGAGACTCCTATCAATGTTGAACGCCTTAAGCCACGCACAATTGTGTTATTGACGCTTTCGGTTGCTGCAGGGTATGCCCTGCTGAACCAACTAGCTGAAGTGAATTTAATTGAAATTTTCAATACCGCAGATACTGGTTGGATGTTAATTGCACTTGGCTTCTCCGCGCTTACCTATGTTGGCGCAACCTTTGCATTAACCGCGTTTTCGCCAATTAGATTAAATTGGCTTAAGGCGGCATTGGCTCATCTAGCCGCGAGTTTCGTCGTTCTCGTTACACCGCCTGCGATTGGCGCAGTTTCAGTCAATGTCAGATTCTTACAACGAAGTGGCCTTACTCCCGGGGCTGCTGGCGCAACTGTTGCGATGAATCAGGTAGTTATGTTTGGGACACATATCCTGATGTTAATTGTGGTGAGTGTGATTGCTGGCACTACAAATGAACTGCGGTTTGATCCGCCTCGTTGGGTAGTTCTGACTATCTTTCTCGTTATTACCGTGTTATTAACTTTACTTTTGATTCCAGTAGGTCGAAATTGGATCTTGCAAGTAACGCAATCCTTAAGACAGCAAATGGCGCCAGCGTTTGTGAAAGTTATCAGCGAACCAAAAAGATTACTAGTTGCAACTAGCGGCTCGGTTCTGATGAACCTGGCCTACATCCTTTGCTTAGCTGCATCGATTAGAGCTTTTGGGAACAACACTGAGTTGATCACAGTAGCTTTCATTTACTTAGCTGGTGCAACTTTGGGCTCACTTGCGCCAACACCGGGTGGATTAGGTGCAGTTGAAGCTGTACTAGTTGCTGCATTGATTGCGGGTGGCTTGCCAGCAGGCACTGCCATTAGCGTCACTCTGCTGTATCGATTGGTGACCTTTTGGCTGCCAGTATTGCCAGGATGGCTCAGTCTCAACTATCTCACTAGGCGAGAATCCCTCTAGATTAAGCCAAATCAGCATCTAAACCAGCCAACCTCTACCCTAGCCCTGTGACCTCAAATTTCAGTGAGCCTCAGGTTCGGATGCCAAGAGAAGAACGACGAACTGCGCTGCTAACTGCAGCACGAGATGCCTTTGTTATCCATGGTTATCACGCAGCATCTATGGAAGAAATCGCTGATCGAGCAGGCGTTTCAAAACCGGTGCTGTATCAACACTTTGAGAGCAAACTAGAGTTGTATCTAGCGTTGCTTGATCAAGGTTGTAACACTTTGCTTGAGCGAATTAAACAAGCACTCAATTCAACAACTGATAATAAGTTGCGCTTGCGCGCAACAATTTCAGTTTATTTTGATTTGATCGAAGAGCCATCAAGTGGAATCAAATTAGTTTATTCAGGTGACTTAATAAATGAACCCGCCGTTCGGTTCCGAGTTACTAAAGCAGAACATGATTGCGCTGAATTAGTTGGTGGCGTAATTGCACAAAATACCCAAATCCCAAGTGAGCAAGCATTAATTCTGGGAGCTGCGTTGACTGGGCTAGCCCAAAATGCTGCGCAGCGCTGGATTGAACAAGGTGGCATAAACAAAGAATTAGCGACGCGGTTATTGGCTGCGCTCGCTTGGCGCGGAATATCGTCATTCCCGCTAACTAACCCAAATATTGATTAGGACATAGGAAATATGGAAATCAGAATCGGTGTTCAGCAAGCAACACGAGAAATCGTGCTAGAGATGGAAGATGACGCAGCCAAAGTGGCAAAGCTAGTCGCCGACAGCATTGCAAAAAATGAAGTCTTGGATCTAACTGATGCCAAAGGAAGAAGAGTTATGGTGCCAGTTGCAAAACTCGCCTACGTTGAATTTGGTGTAGTTGCAGCAGCCCGCGTTGGTTTCAATTAATGAATTTTGTTGAGTTAGGCGTAAAACCAGAGATTTGTAATGCGCTAGCCAAAATCGGCATTACCGATGCTTTCCAAATTCAAGAACTAACTTTGCCATTAGGACTTGCTGGCAAAGACATAATTGGGCAAGCCAAAACTGGAACTGGAAAAACTCTTGGGTTTGGCATTCCGCTATTACAAGCCATGATTAGTCCAGTATCTGATGAGTATGCGCAGCTTGATAACGCAGTAGATAAGCCGCAGGCACTAGTGCTTGCTCCCACTAGAGAGCTGGCAGTTCAGGTAGCAGCCGATCTAGAAGCGGCCGCCGCCGAGCTGTCACTTCGAATCCTTTGCCTATATGGCGGTAAAGCGTATGAACCGCAGATCGATATGCTCAAATCTGGCGTAGACGTCATCGTTGGCACGCCTGGACGAATTTTGGATCTAGCTGGGCAGCGACACCTTGATTTAGGCAGTATTCGAGTTTTGGTATTAGATGAAGCTGATGAGATGTTGGACATGGGCTTTTTGCCTGATGTTGAAAAACTAATCAGTAAATTACCAGCAAAACGACAAACGATGTTGTTTTCGGCAACCATGCCAGGCCAAATAATTAATTTAGCTAGGCGCTATATGAGCCAACCCGTTCACATCCGTGCGGTGAATCCCGATGATGTCGATAACTCAATCGTTGATGCCATCGAGCAGCATGTTTGGCGAGCGCACCAAATGGATCGCACCGAATTAGTTGCTCGCGTGCTCCAAGCCAAAACTTGCACAAAATCAATCATTTTTTGTAAGACCAAACGCAGTGCTCAAAAATTAACTGAGGAGTTAACGGAGCGCGGCTTTTCAGCCGTTAGTGTTCATGGCGATATGGGCCAAGGAGCTCGTGAAAAATCGTTAGAGAAATTCAAGGCTGATAAAGCCAACATTTTGGTTGCCACCGACGTTGCCGCTCGTGGCATTGATATTGAAGCGGTAAGCCACGTAATTAATTTTGATTGTCCTGATGATGAAAATTCTTACGTTCATCGAATTGGCAGAACTGGTCGTGCCGGCGCTTCCGGTGTTGCCGTTACGCTAATTGATTGGGCGGATCTACCAAAATGGCAGCGGATAAATAGCGCACTCGGCCTGCCTTTTGCCGACCCGATTGAAACTTATTCATCCAGCGAGCATGTCTACGTCGGCCTTGATATTCCAGCCGGGACTAAGGGCAGACTAAAGCCAGCAACGAGCACGCCGGCGTTAACTGCTGAAAAACCGCAGCCTAAACGAGAAGATCGACCTAGACGAAGAACTAATAAGATAAGCAACAAATGAGCACACCAAAGTCAATGCAGTTAGCCAGCAATGAGCATCCAGCCATGCTAACCACTAATCGAGGTGAGTTTGCGGCCTTGATTGCAGAACCAGAAACGAAACCAATTGGTGTTGCACTGCTAATTCATGGATTCACTGGTAGCAAAGAAGATTTCATCCACCTATTGCCAGAGCTAGCAAGCCTTGGCTGGTATGCGATTGCAGTAGATCAACGCGGGTGTTATCAGACTGCGGGTTCGGAAAACGAAGCCGACTACACCTTGCCAGATTTTGCTGAAGATCTAGTCTCCATTACTAAGTCATTCGATCAGCCAGTTCATCTACTTGGTCATTCCTTCGGTGGGTTAGTAGCACAAGCTGCTGCCTTAGCTGGCGCAAACATGGCTTCGCTTACCCTGTTTTGCTCAGGACCTGGTGCTATCCCAGGATCAAGTTATGACTGGTTACAAGATTTTCAAGTTGACTTACGTGCTGGTAACAAAGCCAAGCGAATTGATGCCAGCATCGCTGAGATGAAAGCTGATGGTCGACTTAGTAATCCCAGTGTTGAAGCATTTCTTCGTGAGCGTTGGGCCGAAAGCAAAGCCTCGGCACTGCTAGGAAAAGCTGAAATACTTATTTCACAGGCAGATTTAAGTCACGACGTTGCCAAACTCGCAGCAGACGGGCTACCAGTTTTAGTTACTCACGGTGTTGATGATGATGCTTGGCCAATTGAACAACAAAAACAAATGGCAGAAACTATCGGCGCAAGGTACGTGATGATTCCAGATTCAGCACATTCCCCAAACGTAGAAAATGTTGCTGGGACTACTGCGGTATTGGATCAGTTTTGGCGTAGTTTGATCTAGTAGATCTAATCACAATAACCAAACCTGTCATAATCAAAACCATTG
>JBJOHY010000083.1:0-4999 GCA_046047475.1 Actinomycetota bacterium
AATGGTTTGAGCTGCCGTACATTGTTGGTGGCGTAACTGGCCAGCCAGGTGGTTCAACTACCACGATGGCGCTGTTGTTCTATCGATTGGCATTCGGAACGGTCGACTCTGGCACAGTTGACGTAGGCTTAAGTAGTGCTATTGGTGTGATTTTGTTTGTTTTCGTTGGCATTGGCGCTGCAATCGGCTCCTATTACTTACGCAAGCGGGAGGTGCAGCAATGATGAAAAGACAATTTAGTTTGTTCGATCCAATTCTAAAGTTTGGTTTAATTATTAACACTTTATTGGTGTTGCTGCCAACGTTCTTCGTGATAAATGCATCATTTAGAAATACCAATGACATTTTTAATGCACCACTTTCACTAGCGGAGCGATTTGATTTAACTAATTATCGCCTGGTGTTTGAGCAAGGAAACTTTGGCAGGTATTTCTGGAATTCATTAGTTGTTACTGGTGGATCAATTGTGGTGATTTTGATTCTAGGAACGCTTGCTGGCTACGCGTTAGCCAGATACACCTTTAAGCTAAACAATTTGGTCTACATCTTCTTCCTAACCGGATTATTGATTCCAGCAAAACTTGCGCTGGTTCCACTTTTTATTCAGTTAAAGAACATGGGACTTCTGGATAGTCGAATTGGTTTGATTCTGCTTTATTCTGCAGGTGCGCTGCCAGCGGCTGTATTTATTTTTACTGGTTTCATCAAAGCGTTGCCAGCAGATTTAGATAACGCTGCGCGCATTGATGGGGCAAGCGAACTACAAGTTTTCCGCAAAATTATGTTGCCGCTAATTGTGCCGGTGATGTCGATTGTGGGAATTTATTCCGCGATTCCAATCTGGAATGACTTCTTATTACCGTTAGTCTTTATTAAAGACACATCAAAGATGACGATCATGCAGGGCATGACGGTGTTCTTTGGTGAGTATGCCAATGACTGGGGTGGGTTATTCGCTGGACTGTCACTTGCTGCGCTACCAATTGTGCTGCTGTATGTGATTTTGTCTGGTCAGTTCATCAAGGGTCTTACTGCCGGGGCAACTAAAGGCTAATAAGTGATCAACGCAGGAAGTTTGGTTGTCTCGGTTCAGGCGCGCCCGGATTCAGCGCTGCGCAAGTCAGAAATCTTGGCTGCAATTGCTGAAGAAGTAGTTAAAGGTGGCGCTTCAGCACTTCGGGTTCAAGGAATTGAAGCCATTGCCATGGTGCGAAAAGTTGTTGATGTGCCAATTATTGGGCTAATAAAAACCGAAAGATACGGGTTTGAAGTCTATATCACCGCAATTGCAGATGAAGTGGAAGCAATTAAATATGCTGGTGCTGATTGTGTGGCAATAGATGTAACCGATCGCAAGCGACCTGAGCCAATTGCTGACCTATTTGCCCGAGCTAAAGAAGTTGGGCTTGAGATATTTGCTGATGTGGCTACGGTAGCTGAAGGCCAGAATGCTCAATTATTAGGTGCAAATTATGTGGCAACAACCATGGCCGGCTACACCAATGAGCGGGCTGCCACACCAGGTCCTGACTTCGAATTGCTGGAACAGTTGATTGCCGCGTTAACGATTCCAGTTATCCTGGAAGGCAGAGTCTCAACTGCTGAGGAAATAAAGCGTGCGTTCGATATGGGAGCGCATGCGGTGGTGGTGGGCCGGGCAGTAACTGCGCCCCGAACCATCACTGAAGCCCTGCACCGTAGATGATTAGCGCATGATGCTTTGCATTGATGCTGGCGCTAGCAGCGCTAAATGGTGCTTGAAAACTGATTCTGATTTTCGCACTGGCGTTGTCGGTCCAATCACTGGACATTTATTTACTGAAGAAGCGCAAAGCGCGGCATACGCTGAGTTAGCAAAAATTGCGGCAGATACTGGGGCAGTAGCTAAGTTAACCATGGGCATAACTGGTTTGGATAAAAACACTCAAGTTGCCAATGATTTAGTTGAACACATTTCCGGACTTTTTAGTATTGATAAATCAAATATTGTCATAATGAACGACATGGAGTTGGCTTATTCTGCAGTGTTTGCGCCAGGTGAAGGTGTTTTAGTTTATGCCGGAACTGGAGCAATTGCTTCGCAAATTGATAAAGCAGGCAACTTTGTTCGAGCTGGCGGCTGGGGATTTCATGTTGGCGATTTTGGTGCAGGTTATTCCATTGGTGCCGCAGCATTGCGCTATGTCACTGGATTATGGGATCAAGGAAGAGAACCGCTGGATGATGAGTTTGCCGCCGCAATAATGAATTTTGCTAATTGTAAGAATTGGCCAGATTTACGGGTATTTATTTATGGCAATGGTCGTTCCACAATTGCGTCACTTGCGCCGGTAGTTGGGAAACTTGCCGATAGCGGTAATGAAATAGCCCAGTTACTTCTGCAGGATGCTGGCATGGCCTTAGCTGAGCTGGCGCAACACATAATTGATCGAACCGGTGCCACTAAAGTAATTGCGATGGGCGGCACCTTCAAAATTTCAGATAAGTTATTTGCTGAGTTCAAGACCGCGCTTGGACTGCCAGTTGATTTTGTCGATGAAGATATTGCCAAACTTTGGTTAACGAGGAACAGCTAATGGACTTTGAAACTGCACTCGCAAATCAGCAAGTGGTACCAGTAATCACGCTTGATGATCCTGATTTAGCTATGCCAATGGCAGAGGCATTACTGGCAGGTGGCATCTCGATTCTGGAAATCACCCTGCGCACCCCAAACTCATTAAAAATATTAGAAGTTCTGGCGCAAGATAATCGGTTCACAGTTGGTGCTGGATCAGTTAATACCACCAATCAACTTGATGATGCTGTTAAAGCGGGAGCCAGATTTATTGTTTCACCAGGCAGTTATGAACCGTTGATCAAGGCGGTGATGTCGAGCAACCTGCCATATTTGCCGGGAGTAGCAACTGCGTCAGAAATATTGCTTAACTTGAATCTTGGACAAGAACTAGTGAAATTTTTTCCGGCAAAGATTTTGGGTGGACCAAGCGCAATTAAAACCATATCGGCACCATTTCCAACCATGAAATTTATGCCTACCGGCAGTTTCACTGCTGCCGACTACAGCGAATACCTGGCACTGCCAAACGTGGTTGCGGTAGGCGGAAGTTGGATGGTGAAGCCAGAGTTGATCGCAGCTAAGAATTGGTCTGAGATCACCCGGCTGGCTAGTTTGCGGGATAACTGATGAAATTCAATTCAGCAGCCAAAACTAAGTTTGATCTAGTTTCACTAGGTGAGGTGATGCTACGACTTGATCCAGGCGAAGGGCGAATTCGCACCGCGAGAGAATTTAAAGTCTGGGAAGGCGGCGGCGAATACAACGTTGCGCGTGGCTTGCGAAAATGTTTTGGGATGCGAACCGCAATCGCCACTTCTTTGGTTGACAACGAAGTTGGACGATTAGTTGAGGACTTAATTCTGACTGGTGGGGTATCAACTGATTTCATTAATTGGGTGGAGTTTGATCAGGTAGGTCGGGCGGCACGAAACGGCTTAAATTTCACCGAACGTGGTTTTGGTCTGCGTGGCGGTGTTGGTATATCAGATCGCGGACATACTGCGGTAAGTCAACTTAAGCATGGCATGATTAATTGGCAGCAGATATTTGGCGAGTTTGGGGTGCGGGTATTTCATACTGGCGGAATTTTTGCCAGGTTATCTGAAACCACATCGGAAGTCATTTTGGAAGCAATGCAGATAGCAAAACAACATAACGTAATTATTTCTTACGATTTTAATTATCGTCCAAGTCTTTGGGCTGGCTTAGGTGGCAAGGCAAAAGCGCAAGAGATTAGCAAACAGATTGCTCCATTTGTGACCATAATGATCGGTGGCGTTGATGACTTTACGCAATCGCTTGGAATTGAGCTACCAAATGCAACATTTGAAACTATGGTGCCAGAAGTAGTTGAGCAGTACCCGAATATCGAGGTAGTTGCAACTACAAAACGGGATCTGAAATCGGCATCACAAAACAATTACAGCGCAATTGGCTGGAGCAAAGAAACCGGTTTTGTCAGCAGCACGCTTGACCTCGAAGTTGAAGTGCTCGATCGTGTTGGCGCCGGCGATAGTTTTGTTTCTGGATTGATTTATTGTCTGCTGAATGAAAAACCACTTGGCGTAGCGCTGGATTATGGCGTTGCTCATGGTGCCCTAACTATGACTACGCCAGGTGATAACTCAATGGCAACTATTTCAGATGTTGAAGCAGTAATTGCTGGTGGTTCAGCTGCCCTTAAGCGTTAATTGAATTACTTAACGCGACAAACTCGGCAATATGCATGACTTTTGTTTTGATCTTTCGCTTCCGAAGCTGAGTTGCTAACTGTCTGGTGCAGCCAGGATTAACACTAATTATGTAATCGAGATCTAGTTTCTCGATTTCAGCTGCCTTTTTAGCAAACACTTTGTTGGAATCTTTTGGTCGTAAAATCGCATAAGTGCCAGCCGCACCACAGCAATCACTGGCGCCAGGCAACTCCACATAATCGGCAATTTGCTTCAAGACCTCTCGCGGCTGTTTGAATATCTGCAGGCCATGGCGCAGGTGGCAGGAATCTTGGAGCGCAACTTTGGCACGTCTGCCATTAATCATTACTGGCTGAAGCATGGCAGCTGAGCCAGCTAGTGCTTCGGAGTATTCATAGACTCGATCTTTTCCAAGCACCGCGGCTAAATGTGCAGCGCAACCACCGCTAGTAGTGAGAATTTTGCCTGGTAGTTTTTCACCTAACTGCTTTGCCATTTCTTTGCCGCGTTCTAACTCACCGTTATGTGCATGCAGCGCTCCGCAGCAGCCTTGATTACCAGTTGCTGCAGCCGACAGGTTCGCTTGTGCTGCTTTTGAAACTCCAGGGAACAAACCTCGTTCAAAGCAGCCCAGCATTAGTGAATATTCTGCAGGTTCTGATTTCTGCCAATTTCGTTTGTTGAAAAATCCAATGAATCTAACTCGCCAAGCTTGATTTACTGCAAATAAAAGTAGTTTCAGAAT
>JBJOHY010000084.1:0-4477 GCA_046047475.1 Actinomycetota bacterium
TCGAGTTCAAGCAACTGAGCCATATGCTTCTGCGCTCTATCGAGCGATCTCAATTGCCGCATCAAACACCTCAGCACTTGATCATCCGCTACTGCGAACTGAAGGCGATTGCAAGCGAGTAGCAGTGCTGGTCATCTCAGCTGATCGCGGTCTAGCTGGTGCATTTTCGCCAAACGTGATTAAGCAAGCTGAGCAATTGGTGGAGCGAAATAGCGAGCGTGGCGCAGAATCTGTGCTTTATGTCAGCGGACGTAAAGCAAATGCCTATTACTCGTTCCGAAATCGCGCGGTGGCAAAGAGCTGGACTGGATCATCAGATGCCCCCGAATATGGCCGGGCGGAAGAGATGGCAAACGCGCTACTAGAAGCATATCTTGCGCCAACTGAGGAAGGTGGCGTAGATGAGATCTATGTTGTCTACACTCACTTCATAAATCGAGTTAGCCAAAACGTTGAAGTCTTGCGCTTGCTACCGCTGCAAGTAGTTGAAGAATCTGTTGCGGGTGCGAACTTGGAATACAGCGATGATTCCAGTCGTTCACCAGTTTTGCCACTATATGAATTCGAACCAGAGCCAGAACAGGTGCTGGATTCGTTGCTTCCACATTACCTTGCCTTTGGTATCTGGGAAGCGTTGCTGCAATCTGCTGCGTCAGAGCATGCAGCACGTCAGCGGGCGATGAAGTCCGCAACCGATAATGCGTCAGATCTAATAAAGACGCTGACTCGTCAAGCAAACCAAGCTCGTCAGGCTGAGATCACTCAAGAAATCAGCGAAATCGTGGGTGGCGCAGACGCGCTGGCCTCAGCAGGAAAGTGAGAGATATGACTGCCACACAAACCGCAACTGGACGCGTTGCTCGAGTAACCGGGCCTGTTGTTGACGTGGAGTTTCCATCAGATGCCATGCCAGCAATCTTCAACGCATTGACTGTTGAAGCTAATGATGGTCAAGGCGGGGTGAGAACACTTACCCTTGAGGTAGCGCAGCACATTGGCGACAACATGGTGCGTGCTATTTCGATGCAGCCAACCGATGGCTTAGTCCGCGGTGCTGGTGTAACGGATTCTGGCGCTGCCATCTCAGTTCCAGTAGGCGATGCCACGCTAGGTCACGTTTTCAATACCTTAGGCGAGTCGTTGGATGTGCCAACTAGCTCACTTGCAATTAAGGATCGCTGGCCAATTCATCGCAGTGCCCCAGCATTCGATCAGTTGGAATCAAAAACTGAGATGTTTGCAACCGGTATTAAAGCGATCGATCTATTAACACCTTATGTAAAGGGTGGAAAGATCGGTTTGTTCGGTGGTGCCGGTGTTGGTAAGACTGTTTTGATTCAGGAGATGATTTACCGCGTTGCCGAAAACTTTGGTGGTGTATCGGTTTTCGCTGGCGTAGGTGAGCGTACTCGTGAAGGTAACGACTTGTTCTTGGAAATGACGGAGTCTGGTGTTATCAATAAGACAGCACTGGTCTTCGGTCAGATGGATGAGCCACCTGGCACTCGTATGCGAGTGGCGCTATCCGCACTAACTATGGCTGAGTATTTCCGCGATGTGCAGAAGCAAGACGTGTTGCTGTTCGTAGATAACATCTTCCGCTTTACTCAAGCAGGTTCGGAAGTTTCAACACTGTTAGGTCGTATGCCATCAGCAGTGGGTTATCAGCCAACTTTGGCTGACGAAATGGGTGAACTACAAGAGCGAATTACTTCTACTCGCGGTCACTCCATTACTTCAATGCAGGCGATTTACGTGCCAGCAGATGACATTACCGACCCAGCCCCGCACACTACCTTCGCTCACTTGGATGCAACTACTGTGTTGAGCCGACCAATTTCTGAGTTGGGAATTTATCCAGCTATTGATCCGCTGGATTCAACTTCGCGTATTTTGGATCCGCAATATATTGGTGATGAGCACTATGCAGTGGCGCAGCGCACTAAGCAGATTCTGCAGCGTTACAAAGATCTCCAAGACATCATTGCAATTCTTGGTATTGATGAGCTTTCCGAAGAAGACAAGATCATTGTTGGTCGTGCTCGTCGCATTCAGCGATTCTTGAGCCAGAACATGTTCGTGGCTAAGGCGTTCACTGGCCAGGATGGATCATTTGTGCCACTAGATGAAACTATTGCATCATTCAAGGCGCTTGCTGATGGCGAGTTTGACCATTATCCAGAGCAAGCATTCTTTATGTGCGGTGGCCTTGAAGACGTTAAGGCAAATGCCGAGAAGTTGGCAAAGAACTAATCATGGCTTCAATCAAAGTATCGCTGCTAGCAACGGATCGATTGGTTTGGCAAGGCCAAGCCAACACCGTGGTGCTTCGCACGCTCGATGGCGAGTTGGGAATTTTGGCAGGACACGTGCCAATGCTCTCGTCACTTGCGGTAGGTCCGGTCTATATCACTACCGAGTCTGGCGAGAAAATTGCAGCAGCAGTACATGGCGGATTTGTCACGGTCGATCATGATGAAGTGACCATCTTTGCCCAGCGATGCGAGCTAAAAGAAGAGATTGATCTGGCTCGGGCTAATGCCGCATTGAGCGGCGAAATCGACCCAGAGCGGATAAAGCGCAATCAGGTTCGGCTAACTGTTGCCAACGGCTAGGGCAGAGGCAGTAGATTTAAGTCATGAGTGAAGAAAAGTCCAACGAAAAGCCGGACCAAAAAGAGTTAATGCGTCGAGCTATTGAAGCTAAAAAGAATCGGCAACATGTCGGTGGCACCGCTGATAGCGGAAATCGAGGAATCGGGCCTGCCAGCAGCAACAACAAGACTAAAAAGATGTTTAAGCGAAAGTCAGGTTCCGCTTAAATGAGTGGCAAGCCCGTAACGCTTGCTGAATATGGATTGTCGCCCGAGTGGGGTTATTTACAGCATCAAGATCCGCTCCTGCAATTGCCGCCAGGTAATGAAGCTTGGGATGAGATGGGTCGCAATTTGCCCAAGTATCTAATGGCAGCTGACTTTAGAAATCGCGTTGAGCAGTTACCAGATTTCGACTTATCCAAAGTGAATTCGGACGCAGAGCTGCGTCGTGCCATGTTAGTAATCAGTTATCTCGGCATGGCTTACCAGTGGTCCTCAACCGTGGCGGCCGAAGTCTTACCAGCAAAGTTAGCTGTGCCTTGGTATGAAGTTGGTAAGCGATTGGGTAGACCACCGATTTTGAGTTACGCCTCCTACGCCATAGACAACTGGTATCGGATTGATAAATCTGGCCCGATTGAGTGCGGAAATATTGCGCTGCAGCAATGTTTTCTGGGCGGTCAGGATGAAGAGTGGTTCATTCTGATTCATATTGATATCGAGAAGAAAGCCGGCTCAGCGTTATATGCAATTGAGTTAGCTCAGCGGGCGGTTGTGGCAGATGACCAAGCCGGATTGGCATCAGCATTAACCCAATTAAGAGATGCCATCAAAGCTATGTACGACGTGTTAGCCAGAATGCCGGAGCGATGCGATCCTTATGTGTATTTTCATCGAGTTAGACCTTATATTTTTGGTTGGAAAAATAATCCCGCGCTACCAAACGGCGTGGTTTATGCCGGAGTAACTGAATATGCCGGGGTAGGACAGCGGTTTCGAGGCGAAACTGGTGCGCAAAGTGCAATCGTTCCGGCCCTTGATGGTGCGTTAGGTATTGAACATGAGCGAGATGAACTTCGTGAATACTTAATGGAGATGCGCGACTATATGCCACCTATGCATGTTAAATTCATTGAAGCAGTTGAAGCAGGACCAAGCATTCGCGATTATGTTAATGCGGCAAATAGTTCAGATTTGTCGCAATTATTGAATCAATCTATTGAGTTGGTGGCTGATTTTCGAGCGCTGCATTTGGAATATGCTGGAAAATATATCCACGCTCAAGCACAGCAGACGCCAGGAAATCCATCAGCAGTTGGAACTGGTGGAACGCCATTCATGGTCTATCTTCGAAAACACCGCGACGAAACTAGAGCTCAAACGGTTTAACGGTTCTGTCCAGGCACCCAAAGCTCATCGCCGTCATGACGGTTTGCATAACGTGCCAAGATGAACAGCAAGTCGCTTAAACGATTCAAATATTTGCCAGCCAAAATATTCATGTCTTGATATTGCTCAAATGCAGTCCAGGTGCTGCGTTCAGCTCGGCGAACTACAGTTCGCGCGACATGTAGCAATGCAGAGCCTGGGGTGCCCCCGGGCAGAATAAAAGATCGAAGCGGTTTAAGTTCTGCGTTGTATTTATCGCACGCATCTTCCAAGGCTTTGATTTCACTTTCGGTTACCCGCAGTGGCTCGACTTCTGGATTTACCACAACTGGTGTGCACAGATCTGCGCCAACATCAAACAGGTCATTCTGCACCCGGATAAGTAACTCTTTTACATCTTCATCTAAATCGCCCATGGCAATTGCCACGCCAATAGCGCAATTAGCTTCATCGCAGTCAGCATATGCTTCTAGCCGCAAATCCATTTTGGTG
>JBJOHY010000085.1:0-4226 GCA_046047475.1 Actinomycetota bacterium
TGAACTTCCCGCCGTGCCACCAGTTTTTGGCCAGGCTGGGTAATCCCGCCCAGCACATCGCTGATTTAGTCGCTCTGCGAGAATTGGTTAATGAGCGCACTTCGAGGCAGATCAATCACCAAAGAACTTGATCTCACTCCAGCACAGTTTCATCACCTCCTGGAATTGGCTGCCCAGTTAAAACAAGCCACAAAGTCTGGTGTCGAAACACCAAAATTAACTGGCCGGTCAACTGCGCTGATCTTTGAAAAAACTTCAACTAGAACTAGAGCTGCGTTTGAAGTTGCGATGACTCAGCAAGGTGGCAGCAGCACCGTATTTGACTCATCATCATCGCAGCTTGGGCATAAAGAGTCGGTTGCTGATACTGCCAAAGTTTTATCTCGGATGTACGACGCAATCATGTATCGCGGCGCCGCACAAACAACCGTAGAAGAGCTAGCTCATCACGCTAGCGTGCCCGTAATAAACGGCCTGACTGATCAGTGGCATCCAACTCAGATGCTGGCTGATCTGCTTACTATGAAAGAAGCTAGCGGAAAAGATCTAACAGAAATTAAATTTAGTTATGTCGGCGATGCCCGCAACAACATGGGAAATTCGTTCTTGATTACCGCAGCTCTGCTTGGAATGCAGTTAACTATTGGTGCGCCAAAAGAACTTTGGCCAGCGCAATCATTGATCGATCAAGCGCAAGAGTTGGCAACTCAATCTGGCGCACAGCTTGCCCTGACTGAATCGGCAGCAGAGGCAGTTGCTGATGCCGAATTTGTTCACACTGATGTTTGGGTGTCAATGGGTGAGCCAAATTCCGTCTGGAAATCCCGAATTGAATTACTACTGCCCTATCAGGTAAACGCCAATCTGATGAGCGCAGCTGCCCCGACGGCAAAATTCATGCACTGCCTTCCGGCTTATCACGATGACCAAACCGAAGTTGGCAAGCATGCTGGCAGCATTGCCGGTCTGACTAATGGTCTTGAGGTGACTGATGAGGTATTTCAGTCGAAAATAAACATTGCGTTTGATCAAGCAGAGAACCGAATGCACACCATAAAGGCAGTGCTCCTTGCCACAATCTGTGGCGCATAAGCATTAGATACAGAATCCACCACTACGCTGAACCAATCATGAAATTGATCGCTTCGCTCACTTCCGATAAGCGCCGGTTGTTGTTAATTGCTATTGCAGCTAGCTCTGCGATTGCGGCAGCCTGGACCACTTATCAGGTTGCACTAGAGCGAGCGTGGATTTTGCGACTAGATAAATCTGGCCTGGCACTACAAGTACAGCGTGGCACGATTCCGCGAGATTTAGCGGAGCTGATGATTCTGTTAGGACAGCGATTTGTTGTGGTAGCAATTCTGCTGGCAGTGGCCATTTGGTTGTATCGAAGCAGTGGATCTTGGCATCCAATTGCCTTGGTGGTGCTTGGCACCGTTGCACTCAATGTTGTAGTTGCCGCAATGAAGTTATTGCTAGCGCGTAGTCGTCCAGTTAGCGGTGAACCTAGATTTCTTAATCCTGACACGTTGGGTGAGATTGGCCTGTTTCCGTCAGGGCATGCGGCAAATGCTGCATTTAGTTGGTTAGTACTGCTTTATCTGCTTTCTCGAAAAGGAGCTTGGTCGCACCTAAAGAGTGCACTCGGCGCGATCACTGCTTTTTCACTAACGGTAATCATGTCGCTTGGCTCAATCATGCTGGGACATCATTGGATTACTGATTTGGCAACTGGCGCCTTTGTTGGTTGGGCAATTGCTGCTGCATTTATTGCGGTAGATATCACGGTTACTTGGGCTAGAGAAGAAAATTGGCAGACAGTTAGCACTGCTGCCAATTAAGTGGAGGTGGCGGGAATCGAACCCGCGTCCAACGTCGTAACTTCAGGCATTCTCCGGGCGCAGCCACAATGTTAAGTAGTCAGCCGTCGCGCATCTCGTGGCCCGTCGCAACACTTGGCTCAAGTCACAAAAAGTTGTCCATTGCGTGGTCGTGACCCCCACGCGCTGTTAGCTTCCGCAGCGACGCCGAACACCAGGAAGGAAGCGGCCCTGGGTCGACGGATTCGGGCTTACTACTAATTAAGCAGCAAGGGCGAAATCGGTTGCCTTCTGTTTGGCATTTATAGGTTCAATGGAATGTTTAAGAGATAACCATTGATTCTCTGCCCGCTTCAACTGTCATTTCGAACGATGTCGAAGCCGTTCACCCCCTATGGAATTATGGGGAAAGGATAACTGAAGTATAGAAAGGCTGATTTGGCGCTTAGGCGAATCTAGCCGAACTCTTATCTATTCATCACCTTTAAGGCGCCGACCCATCGCCCGACTTGCCTCTTTCGCGGCATCGCGAGCGGCAATTGACTGGCGCTTATCGTGCGCTTGCTTTCCAGTTGCCACCGCCAACTCAACTTTGGCAAAACCATCTTTGAAATAAAGTGAGACCGGCACAATCGTGGTGCCTTTCTCTTTTGTTGCCTTGATCAACTTACGCAATTGCTCTTTTTTAAGCAGTAATTTGCGAGCTCTCCTTGGTTCATGATTAGTCCATGATCCTTGTTCGTATTCAGGAATATGAACATTGCGCAACCATGCTTCACCATTTCTAATATCCGCAAAACCATCAACCAGTGACGCTCTGCCAGCCCGAAGTGATTTCACCTCTGTGCCAACCAACTGCAAGCCAGCCTCATAGGTGTCGCCCAGCAAATAGTCGTGTCTTGCTTTCTTATTCTGCGCGATTAGCTTCCGGCCTTGTTCTCGTGCCATAGCTATCGCCCCCTGACGGCAGCATTTAGCCCAACTGCCACGTTGAGCGCCATCTTCAGCGCATCGCCGGTAGCAGCAACTGGCACATCTGGGCTGATCCCTAAACCATCAATTTCAGCACCAGATGGTCGGATAAAGCGGCCAACAGTTAATAGCAGTTTTGAATTATCCTTCAGCTCAAAAGTTTCTTGCACTGATGCTTTACCAAAACTTCGAGATCCCACAATTACTGCCCGGCCATGATCTTGCAGCGCACTTGCAACGACCTCTGCACTTGATGCGGTGCCAGCATTAATTAAAACTACAACTGAAAAATCTTTTCTACCAGCACCATCGGCATATAACGTAACTGGATCAGCTTCGCGCGAGGTCACGGTGGTTACTAATTCATCTTCCAAGAACAATGAGCTGGTTGCTACCGCTTCAGCTAATAATCCGCCTTGGTTATTACGCAGATCTAGCACCACACCTTGACTTCCAGTTAAGTTACGCAAAATTCGTTTGATTTCTTTTGCGGTACCAACACTAAAGTGAGAAACCTTTATCACTACCGCACGCTTAAATGGAGTCAAGCTGACAGTTTCCGCGCTTACCTCTACTTCTTCAGTTGTCGGTAAACTGCGCTGATAGCTTCCCCATTGATCGCCAGCTGCTCGCAGCATCGCGTCAGCAGCTACTTTGGTTAGCGTCTGCTGCTGAGTAATCGAATATCCCTCATTGATGATTAGTTCTGATATCTGCGGTAGCACTGACTCGCTAGCCCGATTAGGCAGCACAGCATCGCCGATGACCATGCCCACAATGAGCATCAGGCCAGCAGCTATCGCAGCACTTGATCGCTTAATCACGCTGGCAAGTGTAGAAGGGGGTGGTTATGTTTACCGCTACTGTTGGGAATCTGCCCTAACAACTCACCGGCTTCTTGGCTGCGCCAAACCAACCCATGGGGTTGTATGCCTTGCCCTTTATTCTAACCTCAAAATGTAGATGCGGCCCGGTGCTGTATCCAGTTGAGCCGACATAACCGATGATCTGACCCTGTCGCACCTGACCTGAAGTGACTGCAAAGCGCGACATGTGCGCATACATAGTTGCGACATCTGAACCATGATAAATAACGGCATAAAGTCCATAAACCGAAGATCTAGCTGAAACTAATCTGCCAGCTGCCGCGGCTTTAATTGGAGTGCCAGTTGGTGCCGCAATATCTAAGCCAGTATGACAGGAGCGATAACCATAAACTGGATGACGTCTAGGTCCTGGATAAGCCGAGATCCTGCCGGTTGTTGGCCACACCAATGTGCCAGCAAATACACCAGGATTCTTTTCTCCTCTAATCAACGCTTCAATTCGGCGTTGCTCCGCTCGAATCTTGTCATACTCACGCTTAACCGCATCTCGCTGTTTCTGCGCTTTAAGCACAGCGGCTTTACGTTGCGCTTGCAGTTTTGCCAA
>JBJOHY010000086.1:0-2583 GCA_046047475.1 Actinomycetota bacterium
GCAACGCACTTGTTAGGCACGATAGCCGGTGGAGTAATCGGCTAAACCTGCTAATATTCAGCCCCTTGGGCCAATGGCGTCCCATCTCTACTTTAGGAGAACGCGCCATGACCAATTTTGATTTATCTCCCGCCTCATTGTTTCCAGTTGCGGCTGGCATGTATTCACCAGCTAATGAAAAAGATGCTTGCGGTGTGGCTATGGTGGCTCAACTCTCCGGTGAGCGCTCACACAAAATCGTGGATTTAGCACTTACCGGACTGGAGCATCTTGAACACCGCGGTGCTGCTGGAGCAGATCCTGATAGTGGTGACGGCGCTGGCATTCTGATTCAAATTCCAGATGAATTCTTCCGTGCCGTAGTAGATTTTGAACTTCCTAAATTCGGTAACTATGCAGCTGGAATAGTTTTTATTCCAGATACCGATGAGAGCGAAAATCAGCTATTCCAGACGGTCCAGCGGATCGCTAGCGAAGAGAACCTGGTTGTGCTGGGTTGGCGAAATGTGCCAATAGATGCAACTGCAGTTGGCTCTGGTGCTAAGTCGGTAATGCCAAGAATGCTGCAGCTTTTCGTCTCGGCAAAAGATTCAAACATAGGTGGAATTGAACTTGACCGTTTAACTTTTTTCCTTCGAAAGAGATTAGGCAATGAAACTGGCGCTTATATGCCATCACTATCGTCTCGAACTATTGTCTACAAAGGAATGCTTACTTCCTCGCAACTACGAGGCTTTTTTCCAGATTTGAGTGATTCAAGAGTTCTATCGTCGTTAGCGCTTGTACATGCTCGGTTTAGTACCAACACGTTTCCGTCATGGCCGCTGGCTCACCCGTATCGATATATCGCGCACAATGGTGAGATCAACACCGTAGCGGGTAATCGCAATTGGATGAAAGCAAGACAAGCCCAGTTGGCAAGTGAAAATTTGAGCGGGGATTTAAGTCGTGTTTTTCCGATCGGTACTGCAAATGCGTCTGACTCTGCCTCTTTTGATGAGGTGCTAGAACTGCTTCATCTTGCCGGCAGAAGTTTGCCGCACGCAGTGTTGATGATGATTCCGGAAGCTTGGGAAAATGATCAGACCATTGATCCAGCAAAAAAAGCGTTTTACGAATACCACTCCTGCTTAATGGAGCCATGGGACGGACCGGCTTGCGTAACTTTTACTGACGGTGAGCTCATTGGAGCCGTTCTAGATAGAAACGGGCTACGACCTGGCAGGTTTTGGGTGACTGATGATGGTCTGGTTGTTCTGGGCTCAGAGACGGGTATTTTGGACATTGCTCCAGAAAACGTAATTAGAAAAGGACGGCTTCAGCCCGGCAAAATGTTCTTGGTAGACACCAAGATCGGCCGAATCATTGAAGACGAGGAAATTAAATCTGAATTAGCCGCGACACAACCTTACGAACAATGGGTGAAAGACCAGATCGTTTATCTTGACGACATTGCCGAACGCGAACACATTGTGCATACACATGACTCAGTCCTGCGCCGGCAACAAATCTTCGGCTATACGGAAGAAGAACTTCGACTACTTCTAACTCCTATGGCTAAGTCTGGAGCGGAAGCACTTGGATCAATGGGCACTGACACCCCGCTTGCGGTCTTGTCTGATAAGCCTAGGTTGCTGTTTGAGTATTTTAAACAGCTTTTTGCTCAAGTTACCAATCCGCCGTTAGACGCAATACGCGAAGAAATAGTTACGTCACTTGCAAGCAGTATGGGTAGGGAACGAAACTTGCTAGCTGAAACTCCCGAACATGCGCGACAAGTAGTCCTACCATTTCCGGTGATCGATAACGATGATCTAGCTAAAATTATTCATATTAATCGCGAACCAAAGTTAGCTGATTTTTCAACTGCCAAAATCTCGGGCCTTTACCAAGTAGAAGGTGGGGGCGCTGCACTAAGGGCTAGATTAACTGAGATATTCGCTGAAGTAGATAAATTGGTGGCTGCTGGTGTCACCTTTATCGTGCTTAGCGATCGAGACAGCACTACTGATTTAGCACCGATTCCATCATTGCTATTAACCTCAGCAGTGCACCATCACTTAGTGAAACAAGGTACGAGAATACAAGTTGGCTTGATTGTTGAAGCTGGGGATGTTCGAGAGGTGCATCATGTTGCACTATTAATTGGATATGGCGCAGCAGCGATAAATCCATATCTAGCAATGGAAAGTGTTGAAGATCTAGTTCGCAATGGCGTAATTTCTGGGATCAAACCAGAGCAGGCAGTTCGCAATTTAGTTAAAGCTCTAGGCAAAGGCGTGCTAAAGGTGATGTCCAAGATGGGAGTTAGCACTGTTGCTTCCTATCGCGGCGCACAAATATTTGAAGCAATTGGGCTATCTCAGGATTTTGTCGATGAATTTTTCACTGGGACAACTTCGAAGTTGGGTGGGGTAGGACTGGATGTGATCGCTGAAGAAGTAAGGCGACGACATGACATTGCATACCCACCAAGTGGAATCTCACCAAAGCATCGACAACTTACCATTGGTGGCGAGTATCAGTGGCGTCGCGAAGGTGAACCACATCTGTTTGATCCAGAAACCGTCTTTAAGCTACAGC
>JBJOHY010000087.1:0-7788 GCA_046047475.1 Actinomycetota bacterium
CGTCGATATGCTGCTTCGGCTTCAGTTGCGCGTTTCGTGGCATCTGCTACTTGCTGTCGCAACCTTGCCACTTCATCTATTCGCGTATCACGCTTTGATTTAGCTGCTGAAACATCACCGGCTAGTTTTGCTAATTGCTCACGACGATCAGCTGCACTTTGCACGGCTAGGGCAATAGAAGATTCGGCCTCGGCAAGCTTTTGCTCTAACTCACTTCGCACTGCAACTAGTTGATCAAGTTTCAATCGATGCGCTTGCGCATTTGCTTCTAAGGTTGTTGATTCAACGCGAGCAAGCTCTGCTTGCTGTTCCAATACTTCCGGATCAAGCCCCCGAGGTTGTTCATCAATTGGTTGTGAAGTGAGACGAATTCGTTCCGAGACCACTTGCCTTAACCCAAAATATCGCTCCCGCAGCGCCGATAGCGTGAACCAAGCATCTTGCGCCTTACTAATTATTGGCGCGGAAGTTATCGATGAATTCTCAAGTTGTGTGATTTCATCGTTTACTTGCTTAAGTTGTGCTTCAACCTGAGCTTGTCGTTCACGCAACAGATTCTCATCGGCTATTTCTTTGGCAAGTGAGGTTTGCAGTTCCAGCAGATCATCAGCCAATAATCTAAGTCTGGCATCACGGGCATCGGCTTGAAACACCGCAGCCTTGCGCGCTAGTTCTGCCTGCCTACCAAGAGGCTTGAGTTGCCGGCGAAGTTCATTGGTTAGATCTTGTAATCGAACCAGATTTCCTTGCGCGGCTTCAAGTTTTCGAAGTGCTTTCTCTTTTCGACGTCGATGCTTTAACACACCTGCGGCTTCTTCGATGAATCCTCGCCGCTCTTCTGGAGTCGCCACCAATATTTGGTCAAGCTGTCCTTGGCCAACAATGACGTGCATTTCGCGACCAATTCCAGAATCACTTAGCAATTCTTGAATATCTAACAATCGGCATGGTGCACCATTAATCGAATATTCACTGCCACCGCCGCGGAACAAAGTTCGCGAGATAGTTACCTCGGTGTATTCAATCGGCAGCGCACCATCAGTATTGTCGATAGTCAATGAGACTTCGGCACGGCCAAGTGGCGGTCTTGAAGTCGTGCCAGCGAAAATAACGTCATCCATTTTTCCGCCACGCAATGTTTTAGGTCCTTGTTCACCCATTACCCAGGCCAACGCGTCAACCACGTTTGATTTACCAGAACCGTTTGGACCAACGACGCAGGTAATACCTGGTTCAAAGTTGAGCGTGGTAGCTGATGCAAAGGACTTAAATCCCTTCGCCGTCAGGGTCTTTAGATACACGCTCAGCTGCTCCTTGGTGGGTGTGGCAATTATCGGGCGAGGAAGTAGCCCAAGCCTATCTTTTCGGGGCCGGCTGACACCTTGGACATAGGTGACTTGAGCGATTCGTGAATTTCTGCCGTCGAATAGGACGGGCGCAACGGGGGCATGCCTCTCCTTCCCGACCATATACATTGAGATCTCGGCCAAAATAGCCGCTTTCCCCGTTTACGTTCACGTAAAGTGAATCAAACGAAGTACCCCCCTGGGCCAGCGCTGATTGCATTACTTCGGTAGCGGCCGTCAGCAAGGAGACGGCTTTGCTTACGGTGAGCGAACTGGCTGGCTTTACCGGGTTTATTCGAGCTAGCCAGAGCGCTTCATCCGCGTATATGTTTCCGATTCCAGAAACTAAAGTTTGATCTAGCAGCGCCCGCTTAACTTCAGTATTTCTGGTTCGCAATTTCTTCGCTGTCGCTAATAAATCAATTTTCGGATCAAATAAATCTCGGGCAATGTGAGTAACCGAATTTGGCAGCTTATCCACCGAGTCAGCTGTAACTAATTCGTCTAATTGCATACCACCAAACGTGCGTTGATCAACAAAAACCAGATCATCTCCTGCGTCGGTGAATTTAATTCGAATTCTCTCATGCCGATGTTTTGGCGAATCTGACTTTAACATCAAGCATTGTCCGCTCATCCCTAAGTGAATAATTAAGGCATCTGATTCAAACGGCAACCACAAAAACTTTCCTCGGCGATCAACAAACTTAACTTCACGACCGACTAATCGCCGGACAAAATCCTTTTTGCCAGCTTGGTGACGCCGGATAGCTCTGGGATGAAAAGTTGCTACCTCAGCAATAGTTCGATCAGTGACATGTGCCGCCAGCCCGCGGCGCACTGTCTCAACTTCTGGTAACTCAGGCATTTGTCAGCAACGCAAATGCCGATGCTGCTGCTTGCTGCTCAGCAGCTTTCTTGCTTCGTCCTTCACCAAGACCAAGGATTTGATCGCCAAACTTGACTTGTGCTGTAAATCGCTTATCGTGATCAGGCCCAGACTCGGTAATGACATATTCCGGTGGCTCAACATGTCTAGCGGCTGCTAATTCTTGCAAACTCGTTTTCCAATCTAAGCCAGCGCCAAGGTCGCTTGATGCATCAATTAGCGAATCAAACAGTCGAAGAATTAATTGAGTTGCCGCCGGCAAGCCGGCAGCAACAAATACTGCACCGATCACTGCTTCCAGTGAATCCGCCAGGATTGAATCTTTATCGGCGCCGCCGGAGGCAGCTTCGCCGCGGCCAAGCAGTAAGTGATCGCCTAATCCCAATGTTCGCGCCACATCTGCGAGCGCCTTGGAGTTCACAATTGCGGATCGATATCTAGCGAGGTTGCCTTCACTAGCGGCAGGATTGCGACGAAACAACTCTTCCGTGACAATCATGCCAAGCACGGCATCGCCAAGAAATTCCAATCGTTCATTTGTTGGAGTGCCACCATGCTCATATGACCATGATCGATGTACTAACGCTGGTGCTAACTCATTCACCGATATCTCGGTTTGTAGCACCTGAATTAACTCGGGCAAGGTCGCGGAAACTAGGGCGATCACGTCAGCGACGGAATCGGCCTCGCCCCCGCGAGGGGGTGTGGTCGACACTGTTAGACGTCTAGCACCTGACGATCGTTGTAGCGACCGTCATCATCTGCTCGGTGTGAAACTGAGTAGACAACTTTGCCATTCACGACCTGCTTGTTAATTTGCGGCAACTTTGCTTTCCAAGTTGCACGGCGATGTCGCGTGCGTGATCGGGAGTTCTTCCGTTTTGGAACTGCCATGATCAACCTTCTTTCGTGTCGAATAAATCAGCAAGTGCTTGCCACCTAGCGTCAGTAACTTCATGAGCATGTGATGGATCTTCGCTGAGGCGAAAACCACACTGACCGCAAAGTCCAAGACAAGCTTCACTGCAAACCGGCGCTAATGGCAGGTCCAACAATGCTGCGTCTCTAAGTGCTGGTTCCAAATCAATCAAGTCGTTCTCTACTCGAAATGATTCTTCGTCGCCAGCCACAACTGCTTCTGGATACAGATACAGTTCCTGAAATTCCACCTGCGCAGTTTGCGCAATTGGATCCAGGCATCTAGCACACTCACCTTGGTAAGCAAGTGTTGCAGTTGCAGTGACTAGCACCCCATCTACTACTGATTCCAAAATCAAATCAAGTTCAATAGGTGAACCGGCAGGCACTCCGATTACTGCATTTCCGAAATCTGGTGGCGTTGGAACGGAAAGTGAGAATTCCTTGCGCAGTCCAGCCGCACGACCCAAGTCATGTGTTGAGATGACTAGCGGAGCATGGGGGTTTAACGCGCTCACTTGCCCTCCCGTCTGCAACCAAACGGCAGCACAGCAATCGAGTTGCCAAGGGTAGCAAACCCCAAAATTACTGCCCGGAGAGATCCTCGAACTCGGATTCACCGCTGAGGCGGCCGCGTCCCTTTCGAACCGTGGCAAGCACTTTGGTTAGCGCCACCTCAAAACGGGCCAATTGTTTATCGATGTAGTCATCAGCCTCTGCCCGCATTTTTGCCACCTCGGCGGCCACTTCTGCCCGGATCGCTTCGGCCTCCGCCGCAGCTGTTAGCAGCACTTCATGACTTGAAGCTAATTTATCTCGCTGCGCAGCGGCCTGCTCGAGCACACGTTCGGCTTGGATTTTTGCGTCGCGAATTAGCTCTTCTTTTTTACTTAAAATTTCTTCGGCTTCAGTTACCACAGTTGGCAGTAGCGTACGTACATCTTCAACTAATGAAATCAATTCATCTTTATCACCAATTAGAAAACCACGACCCAGTGACTGCTTTTTAGCTGAATTTAATTTGTTAACCAAATCATTTAATAGATCGTTGATGTGCATTTCGCCCTACTTGAATTTTTCAGCCAGCGCTGCGGCCACATTTGCTGGCACCAACTCTGTCAAGTTGCCCCCATACTTAGCAACTTCTTTTGCCATTGAAGATGAGAGAAAGGAATGAGTTGGGTTGGTGGCCATAAACAATGTCTCAACATCGCCAAGTTGATGATTTAACTGCGCCATCTGTAGCTCATAATCAAAATCAGATACTGCTCGTAGCCCTTTAACAATTGTGCTGATTCCACGACTCTTACAAAAATCAACTAGTAGACCTTGGAATGAAGTAACTTCTACGTTGGCTAACTTGGCAGTTGCCTCACTAATCAACTGGATTCGCTCCTGCACGGAAAATAGATTTGCTTTGGTTGGATTTTGCAGCACTGCAATGACCACGTACTCAAATTGTTCGCTGGCTCGATTAAAAATGTCCAGATGTCCCAACGTTACTGGATCAAAAGACCCTGGGCAGACCACTGTGCCACCGAGCTTCTGCTTCATATTCAGTCCTGACGTTCAGCGAGGAAGATAAGACTATCTCCGTATCCTCGCTCAAGTAATTGGGAATATCCAGCCGGCCAACGAAATTTGTGTTGCTTCCCTCGCTCCACTAGGACCAAGCCACCATGCCTAATTGCGCTCGCCAGATTGGTTAGCAATGAGATTAGGTATTGGTCATCGATCGCAAACGGCGGATCGAGAAAAACTAACGAGTACTGCTCCGTAGGTAAGAATTGATCTGCGCCACCAATTACGACTCGGCCCGATGCGCCAACTTTTTTTAAGTTGGCGGAAATCACTTCAGCATTGCGTCGATCTTTTTCCAAAAATGTCGCGGCGGATGCGCCGCGCGAGAGTGCTTCAATGCCAAGTCCGCCAGAGCCAGCAAAGACATCTAGCACAACTTGATCTTCCCAAGATTCCAGCCGAGCAGCTAGGGCGCTAAAAATCGCTTCTCGAACTCGGTCGGTCGTTGGTCTTACGCCATGTTGTGGCACTTCGATTCGGTGGCCTTTGTATTTACCAGCAATGATTCGGGTCATGATTTCGACAACCAATCAGCGCCTTCTTCGCCAACAATTGCTGCAACGGAATTCTTGAGCGGCTTGTGTTTGCTCAAATCTGGATCGCTCGCAACTAATTCAAATGCAACTTCGCGCGCAACTGAAACTATCTGGGCATGCTTAGTAACTTCTAATAAACGCAAACTAGATCGTATTCCCGATTGGGTAGCGCCCAGCACGTCACCTTCTCGTCGCTGTTCTAGGTCCACTTCAGCCAACGCAAAGCCGTCATTAGTTGCCGCAACTGCCGCCAACCGCTCTCGCGCGAGTGATTCGGGCTCAGCCTCAGTAACCAGAACGCATAGCCCGGGCAAACCACCTCGACCAACGCGGCCACGCAATTGATGCAGCTGAGCAATACCAAATCGATCTGCATCTAACACCACCATCATGGTTGCTAGCGGCACATCAACTCCCACCTCAATCACCGTAGTACAAACCAATACTTCAATTGCATCAGCCGCACTTGAATTGAATTGTGACATTAGCTGCGATTTTTCTTCTGGGCTAAGTCGGCCATGCAGAGCAGAAAGTTTTAACCCCGCAAGTGGCCCGGCTGCTAATTTTTCTAACACATCTAATACTGCCAGCGGTGGTCGCTTTTCGTCTGGTGCTAAACCTGCCACATCATCATCGGATTGCTCGCCGCCGATTCGCGGACAAACAATAAAGATTCGGTGTCCAGCTGCTGCCTCTTCCTTGATTCGCTGCCAAACCCGAGCTAAATGGGCGGGTTGTTCAAGTGAAGCAACCACGTGAGTAGAAATCTCTTTTCTGCCAGACGGCAACACAGTTAACTGGGACACATCAAGATCGCCAAAAACAGTCATGGCAACTGTGCGCGGAATTGGCGTTGCCGTCATTACTAACAGATGTGGCCGAGTGCCCGCTTTGCCCCGCGTGCTGAGACGATCGCGCTGCTCGACACCAAAGCGATGCTGCTCATCAACTACCACTAAGCCCAGATCGGCAAATTGCACTTGCTCTTCCAGTAATGCGTGCGTTCCGATCACAATGCCAGCTTCACCAGATGCAATTTCAGCCAGAATGTTTCGTTTCGCAGCAGTATTTGTCGCGCCAGTTAGTAATACGACTTTGGTAGCAGCTGGATTTCCACTTAACAGCGGGCCAACACCAAGATCGCCTAACAGATTTGAGATAGATTGAAAATGCTGACTTGCCAAAACTGAAGTTGGCGCAAGCAGTGCGGCTTGACCGCCGGCTTCAACAACTTGCAACATAGCCCGAAGCGCCACCACAGTTTTACCAGCACCAACTTCACCATGCAGCAGACGATTCATTGGTTGCGTGCTGGTCAGATCTTTCTCAATTTCTGCCGCAACTTCAATTTGGCCAGCCGTCAACTGATATGGCAGCTGCGCGTCAAATGCCGAGAGTAATCCGGTTTGCGAGCTGCGACTTATTGCCGGCACGGCCAATGCTGCAGCACGGCGTTGGGCTAATGCAGTTTGCAGTACAAAAGCTTCTTCAAATCGGAAACGTTCGGTTGCAGCAGCAATCTCTGGTTTAGTTTTGGGCTGATGAATGTTTCGAAAGGCAGTCGCATTATCAACTAAATGGTATTTGGTTCTAATCTCAACTGGAATCGAATCTTCACCAAACTCAACTTGATCCAACACGATTGCGATCGCTCGCGAAATTCGCCAAGATGGCAGTTTTGCTGTTGCTGGATAAACCGGGATTAACGCGTTGGCAAAAGTTTCGGCTATCTCACTTGCCACATCTTCATCATCTGCCTGTGGCACTAAAACATACTCTGGATGTGCTAATTGCCGCCGTCCGCGAAATTCCCCGACTTTGCCAGCAAACAATCCGCGAGCACCAACCTTCAATTTGCCGCGATGCCATTTTCCATAAGCAAAAAAAGCTAAATCTAAATTGGCCGTTCCATCAGTAACTGTGACTTCTAGTCTTGAGCCACCTTTTCCTCTGCCTGGAATCTCAACAACTCGAGCAACCTCTGCCATCACCGTGACATGCTCGCCTGGAATCAAGGATGCCAAGTCAGTGAGCTCACCCCGCTCGGCATAACGTCTTGGGTAGTGTCGGAGCAGCCCTTCAACGTCAGTGATTTCAAATGCTTGGCTTAGTGCCTTGGCGGTGGCATCCCCAAGCAGCCCGCCCAGCTTGGTGCTGAGGGTGATTTTGGGTAGTGGATCAGTTGCCATGGTGGTGAGTATCTCGCGAATTTAGGGCGTGGGTTAGTATTCGTCCCTGCTCGTTTGGGGGGTGTCCCCACCAGAGCAAAGCACTCAAGGAGAAAAAGATGGCTGCGACTTGTGAAATCTGTGGCAAAGGCCCACGTTTCGGTAACAATGTTTCGCATGCCGAAAACAAGACTCGCCGTCGATTCAATCCGAACATCCAGAAGGTTCGAGTATCAACTGGCAGCAACTCCAAAGCGGTGTACGCCTGCACCTCTTGCATCAAAGCCGGCAAGACCCTTACTCGCTAAAGTGCTGATAGCCCATTAACGCAACGGGCGATTGATCCAACC
>JBJOHY010000088.1:0-4649 GCA_046047475.1 Actinomycetota bacterium
CCTCTCGACAGCACATTGCATATGCTGAACCAAACATCAGCAGTGCAAAGATAGTTAGTAGTAGTTCGTCAGGGATGAATCTGAGCAGCCAGGTTCCAATGAAGGTGCCAAGCAAACCTAGTGCTGAGAAAATCAGTCCTATCTTTATTTTGATTTGACCTGATCTTCTTCGTCGCAACACACCTGCTAAGGCCGCAGATCCCACGATAATTGTTGAGCTGGTTGTTGCTGCGGTGGCAGATAGACCTAATACCGCAACTAATCCAGGCACGGCCAGAATCGCACCACCGGCGCCAACCAGACCCAATACTGCGCCAACAATTACGCCGAGCAGTAAACCAAATAGAGTGGTCATTTATTAATCAACCTGCGGGTCACCAGAATCTGCCACCATTGGCAGCCCTGCCGCATGCCAGGCTTTCATCCCACCTTCTAGATTTAAGATGCTCATCCCGGTAGGCGACAACGCATCACAAACTTGCCCCGATCGATTGCCAGATCGACAAATGAAAATGATTGGCTTATCTGTCTTTAATGATTCCAAACTAAATTCACTTAGTGAATTTAGTTCAATACCATCAATATGACCTGCATCCCATTCACTTTTCTCGCGTACGTCAACGCCATAAGCAGTGCCAGCCTCCAGCATTTTGAAAGCTTCAGTTGGTGATATTAGATTCATCAGCACTATGCCAATGCTTTTGCGTCTGACGGCGCAACTGGTCCAGCATCAGCAGTTCCGGCTACTAGAACTAAATTAACAACAGATAGTGCCTTTTCGTAAGGCTCATTAATCAGCACCACTGATAAATCAGCATTTTCAAGAATGCTGGCAGCAATTGCGGCACGATAGGCACCAGCGCAGTGAACCCAGATGGTCTTATTTGTTGGCAGCTCTGAAAGTCTGGTCTGCAGTTCATGTAGTGGAATGTGCCAAGTGCCTGCGATATGTGAAGCTTCTCGTTCACTGTTTCTTCTAACATCAAGAACTAAAATATCTTCGTTGTCAATAATCTCCGGTACATCACTAAATTTAACCAATTTCGTTTGCTTTGAGTTTTCCATCTTTGCAATATCGCCGACAAAACTACCATTTGGGCGATCAATTCCAATTCTCACCAATTCGCGTTGCGCTAATGCGATTTCATCTGGTTGATCTGAAATTAGGATTAATTCACTCTCGTAAGGGAATAACCAGCCCAGGTAGGTGGCAAAGGATCCAGTAACACCAAAATTAATCGTGCCAGGCAGGTGACCTGCTGCCCAAGAATCTTTGTTACGAAGATCAACCACCCATTTATCATTTGTAATGGCATTTAATAATTCAGCAGTGCTCATTCGACTCAGTTCAGATAGATCAATTGGACCAGGTCCAGCATGGTTGGCAGGTCCCATGTGCTTGTAATAAGCGGGGAATGAATCTAAACCAGCAAGAGTTTCGCTTACGAAACGCTCCACTGGCATTAACAGCGCCGGGTTTAGGCGCCTTTCATCTCCAATAGTTGAAGAAGTACCAGAGGTTGATGTTGCTGCGCAGAATGAGCCAAAGCCATGTGTTGGATAGATTGGCGTTTGATCACCTAGCAATTCAACAATTCGGTGTGCTGAACCATGCTGAAGTTTGGCCAATTCAGCTGCATGATCCGGACCCAACAAGTCGGGCCTGCCGGTAGATCCATGAAGTAATGAACCACCAGTAAAGATTCCATGGTAGTTGCCGTTACCATCAGCGAGAAGATAAGACAGATGTGTAAAAGTATGGCCGGGAGTGTGGACGGCCTTAATGCCAAAAGTTCCAATACTGAATTCATCCATATCTGAAGCTGCGACTCGCTCGAATGAAACCGGATCAGCTGCGCTAGTGATGTAATCAGCTCCGAAATTACGGGCGAGAACTAGGCCGCCACTGACATAATCATTATGCATATGCGTTTCAACTACCGCACCTAATTCCAATTTGTTATCAGCTAGAAGCTTTTCGACGCGATCAATATCGCGTTGCGGGTCAACTACTAGCGCAGTTTTTCCATCATGGGCGATATAGCCGCGATCGCCGAGGGTGGGGGTATCAATGCTGATTACTTTAAGAGACATTTTGATCCTTTCTTGCTGAACCTTAGCATACCCCCAGGGGTATCTGCTATATTAATCCGAACCGAATTGGAGAAAAATGTTAACCTGGTTAGGGTCGCTGAGACAATGGCGTATCAAGAATTGGGTGGTTGCTGCCATAGGCAGCATTGCCACGGTGGTGATAATCGGTATTCCAACCGCCATGATTGCTAACCCAATTTTCGGTCGAACAGTTGCTGTGACTGATTGGTCATGGCCAGTGCTAATCGTGACTGCCGTCTTAGCTGGATTACTGATTGGAAGTTACGTTGCGATAGATCCAATGGCCACTGGCGAGCGTGAACTGAAGTTTGGCACAGCTGGTGGAATTCTTGGTTTTCTTGCCGTTGGCTGTCCAGTGTGTAATAAATTGGTTCTGATTGCGTTAGGAAGTTCTGGCGCAATGACTTATTTCGCCCCAGTTCAGCCATACCTTGGTATCGCGGGGATAGCTTTTTTGCTATATGCCGTGCGAACCAGACTACAAAACCAGACCGGATGCAAGTTACCAACTCAGCATTCCAAAATCAAAGCCACTACAGAATAGGAAAAACATGGCAACTTTAGAATTAACAGCAGCAAACTTTGAAGATACGGTTACTAAAGACGGCATAACTCTGGTTGATTTTTGGGCTGAGTGGTGTGGTCCATGCCGAATGTTTGGTCCGATTTTTGAGGCAGCTTCAGAACAGCATCCAGAGATTACTTTTGGCAAGGTGGATACTGAGGCCGAGCAGGGCTTAGCTGCTGCGGCAAACATAACTTCTATCCCAACCTTAATGGCTTTTCGAGATGGCATTTTGGTCTTTGCTCAACCTGGGGCCCTTCCAGCAGCATCACTTCAAAATCTAATCGATGGTGTGAAAGCGCTAGATATGGATGAGATTCGGAAAGAAATCGCGCAGGAGCAATCGAATGGCTAAGTCAAGAATTATCACTGCTAATCAAGAAATTGAAAGCTACGCACTTCAAGACGAAGTCCAACTCAAAGACATTATCAAGCGAATCAATCGAGCCCATGGACAATTGGGAGCCGTAGCAAGGATGCTTGAAGAAGGAAAAGATTGTGAAGCGGTAATTACTCAAATTGCTGCGGTGAGTAAAGCGATCAATTCAGCAGCATTCATGTTGATTTCTTCCAGTCTCAAGGAATGCGTGATTGAAGGTGAACGAGACGCCGAAGAAGTCTCTGCCAAATTACAGAAGTTATTTTTGAGTTTAGCTTAACTAAGGAGAGAGATGCGAAAATATATAGCTTTGGTTATTGCGCTGATGCTGGCACTAGCTGGATGCTCGAATTCAGCCGACAGTTCAGTCACTGACTTAAGTGTCGCTGACTTCGCAAGCACAATTGCTTCCGAAGATGTGGTTATTTTGGATGTGCGAACACCAGGTGAATTCGCTACTGGGCACATAGAAAATTCCATAAATATCGATGCTGAAAGCGGCAGTTTTGCTAGCGAAATTGAATCTTTAGATAAAACCAAGACATATGCTGTCTATTGCCGCAGCGGTAATCGATCGGGTAACGCAACCAAGATCATGGCAGAAGCTGGATTTACCAGTATATACAACATGCTGGGCGGAACCATTGATTGGACAAATTTCGGCTTCCCACTAACAACTAACTAAAGAAGGAAACAGATATGTGCTCAAGAGTTATCTGTCGCAGCTGCAATAAGCCAACTTGGTCCGGCTGTGGAAATCACATCGAGCAAGCTTTAGCAGGTGTAGCTAAAAAAGATCGTTGCCAATGCGGAAGTGGTTCGACAACAACGGCCGTCAAATCTGGCGGTTTCTTCTCAAGACTGTTTGGAAATTAATCCTTACTCCGGGTTGATAAGCTCATCATCAACCCGGAGTTCTTCACCGGACAACAGCTCATGATCATCCCTGGTTAGAACAGTGACTTTGCCGTAGCCCCAAACTTCCCACACTCGACTTTCGGCGGTGCTCACCAGAGCGGTGTTTTCATCAATTCCAATGGGCAAAATATCTGACGATGTTCGGCCCAAGAATTTCGCCATTGGTTTTGGTATCCAACCAAAGTATCGATCGAAGTGTGGCAATACTTTCAATTTCTCTGCAACATTTAAACCGGGCGCCGCAGCTGCAGTTAACTTAAATGGATTTGCGACTTCAGCCGAAAGCGCCATAGCACCTGCACTACAACCAGCTAGTGACGACCCAGATCTCCAGTTATGCCAAATGGCTTCGAAAAGCGGGGAGCCGCGCAAGGTGTCGGTGAGATAAATTGGATTTCCGCCCGATAAATAAATTAATGCCGCATCTTCAATTTGCTGACATAGCGCAACATTTAACGTGTCTGCTTTTTCAAAAGCTTCGACAAATACTGCCTCCACACCGATTCGATCTGCTTGTGCTTGGCCTAGTTCACGCCATCGCTGCAGGCTCGAGAATCCTTCTTGACCGGCAGCGGTTGCAAGTTGTACGAACTTAGGCTTTTTGCCATTTGCAACACCTTGCTCTATCAACTTTTGTTCAAGAGGTTCCATTGAAAGCAAATACTCGCCAGA
>JBJOHY010000089.1:0-2972 GCA_046047475.1 Actinomycetota bacterium
GCATGACCTTTTTCTTCCGCAAAAACCTCAGCCACTACATCAGCGTCGGGAATTTCAAATCCAGCAGCAGCAAGTGCACCAACGGCAGTAATACCTTGTTTTGCGGTAACAACTACTACCCGCGCACCGACTTCCCGAATAGCAGCAACTGCATCGTGCGCGCCTGGCAGTGGTTTGGTTTTTGGCACACCATGGACTCGATAGTGAGCTCGATATGCGGCAAGAAGTTCATCTGGATCAGCTTCTGGAATCAAGGTAGGCAGCACTAACGGAAATGGCATCCCGATGGTGTCGCGAATCTGCTGTTCATCTACCTCATGGCCTCGTTCAACCACGACGGCCATCAATGACTCCACGATGGAATCTGCTGAATCCACCAAAGTCATATCTAGATCAAAACCTACTGTTAGCACTCACGAATCTTATGCCCTGTAGATTAGGCAGAATGTCTAGTCAGGATATCGACGCTCGCGCCGCCCTAGTAAGTTCGCTTAGGGCGTTTTCGGACGATGCGGTAATGAAGTTATTGCACGAGCGACCTGATCTGCTCCATCCAATTCCACCAGACTTTGAACGACTTGCCGCCCGAGCATTAGCGCCATCTAGTGTCTCGCGAGTACTAGATCGAATCAATCGAACTGCATTACAAGTAATTGAAGTGCTAGCAGTCCTGCCAAAGCCAGTCTGCACAACTGAATTAGTGAAAGCAATGGGAGTAACTGGAAAGACTATTCCAATCAATATCAAGCAGGCGTTAACCCATTTGCGAGCTTTGGCATTAGTTTGGGGAGATGACAAATCGTTGTTAACGCCAGATTCCTTAGTTGATGTCATCGGGCCATACCCTTGCGGTTTAGGTAACAGCGCGAAAGAAAACATCGATTCATTAATTGCATCTAAGCATCCAACTGAGTTAGTTGAGTTAATTGCCAGCGCACCAGATGACGCAAAATATGTAATTGAAAAACTTCTTTGGGGACCGCCGATTGGAAAAGTTGCAAATGCAACTAAAGCAGTCACAGTTGAGAGTGCAAAAACTCCGATTGAATGGTTATTGGCACGCGGATTATTAATTCCAACTGGACCAGAAAACATCATGCTGCCGCGCGAAGTAGCCCTTGCGCTGCGAGGAAATAAATTAATCAAAGAACTCGATCCCGGTGCACCTGAAGTCAGCCCGGATAAAGCGGCAAAACTAAATCCAGATTCAGTTGGCGGCGAGGTTGCTTTCCGATTAGTTAAACAGGTCGAACAACTTCTAGATGCTTGGTCCTTGCAACCACCGCCAGTATTGAGAAGTGGTGGGTTAAGTGCGCGTGACTTAACTAAATCCGCAGAATTGCTTGATCTAGATGAAGCGGCGACCAGTTTGATTATTGAGTTAGCGCATGCAGCTGGTTTGCTCGCAACGGATTTCCACCAAGAGCCAAGTTGGGCACCCACTACCTCATATGACCTATGGCGGATCAAGGACGTTGCTACCAAATGGGAAAGTTTGATACTGGCGTGGTGGAACAGCGCTCGGGCTATGTTCTTAATTGGTGAGAAAGATGAAAAAGGTGATCGAGTTAATGCCCTACAAGGCGGATTGGATCGACTTGGCATTCCCCTAATTGATTTACGAACCTTGACTTTAGAAGCGATGCAGTTCGGTTCAACTAATGCTGAGCAGTTAGTTGATTGGGTGCATTGGCATCGACCGCGGCGAGATAAGAAGATGGTTCACAGAGTGGTGATCGCGACACTGGCACAAGCAGAACTGCTTGGTATTTCTGGGATGGGTCGAATTACTAAAGCTGGAACCGAACTTCTCCATCACCAACAGATTGCAAATCATGTAGCAGAATATTTACCAACCCCCATTGACTACATCATGATTCAAGCCGATCTAACTGCAGTTGCGCCAGGTCCGCTGGTGGCGCAGCTAGATCGAGAGTTAGCAATGCTTGCCGAAATTGAGAGTCGTGGTGCAGCAACGGTTTATCGCTTCACTGAAGCCAGCATCAGACGAGGACTTGATAATGGGAAATCTGCCGCCGGAATAAAAAATACGCTCGCGACCGCATCGAAGACTCCGCTGCCACAACCATTGGAATACTTAATCGAAGATACCGCGCGAAAACATGGCGCAATTCGCTTAGGTACAGCACCTGCTTATTTACGAAGTGATGACACCACGTTGCTAGACGCACTGATGCGTGATGCTCGAGTAACAGCGTTGATGCCGCAGCGAATTGCACCAACGGTGGTGGTGTTTCAAACTGATCCCGAAGATGCTGCGGCAGTTTTGAATCAAGCCGGCTACACCCCAACATTGGAAGCTGCTGATGGATCAACTTTAGTTAGGTCACGACCACCTAGAAGAGCTACGTTAGAGAATCACAGTAATCGACTGGAACATCCAACCGATGAAGTTCTAGCTGATGCAGTTAAAGCCCTGCGACAAGGAGATGCTGCTGCACCTTCGGCTAGACCAAAGAATGCGGTACGCCTCTCAACTACTGACACTGTTGCGGTATTGCGAAAAGCAGTTGAACAAAAACAAAAAGTTTGGATTGGCTATGCCAACGAATCTGGCCGCGAAGTTGAGCATGTGGTGCAACCCATTAGAGTTAATGCCGGCAAGTTATCTGCATTTGATCAACGCAGCGCCAAGGTTGGTGAATTCGCAATTGCCCGAATCACGATGATTGCGATTATGGGCGAGACAGCGTGACGTATTCAGTTTGATAACTAATTAGCATCTCCGAATCAACCTCAGCACCAAAGCCAACCCCGGCTGGAATTGCAATCTTGCCATCCTCAACAATGAATTCTTGAGTGATATCACGATTCCAATAGCGGTTAGTTGCGCTGATATCGCCTGGCAAACTAAATCCTGGCAGCCCAGCAAGTGCTAAATTGGCCGCCCGCCCGATTCCAGTTTCCAGCATGCCACCGCACCAAACTGGGACATTTAATTTCTGACACTC
>JBJOHY010000090.1:0-8120 GCA_046047475.1 Actinomycetota bacterium
TTCACAAACGACGATTCCTGGCAAAGCCAAGATTGGTTATTTGTGTACCAAGTGGCATCACTGGTGTTGAACGTCGTGCGGTAGAAGAAGCCGGCTACAAAGCAGGAGCGCGCAAGGTTTACATCATTGAAGAGCCAATGGCAGCAGCAATAGGTGCAGGCATGCCAATTCATGAACCAACTGGCAACATGGTGGTAGATATTGGTGGTGGCACTACCGAGATCGCAGTTATCTCACTTGGTGGAATTGTGGTTGCAGTTTCAATTCGAGTAGGTGGCGATGAATTGGATGAAGCCATCATTGCTTACGTTAAGCGCGAATACTCCCTACTACTTGGTGAGCGAACTGCCGAAGAGATCAAGATGAAAGTTGGTTCCGCATTTCCGCTGCCAAACGAACCTGAAGCAGAACTTCGTGGCCGTGACTTAGTGACTGGATTGCCGCGCACAATTATTTTGCCAGCTGAAGAGATTCGTAAAGCATTAGAAGAGCCAATCCAGGCAATTATTGATGCGGTAAAAAGCACGCTGGATCGGACGCCACCGGAGCTTTCTGGTGACATCATGGATCGGGGCGTCATGCTGACCGGTGGCGGCGCGCTGCTACGCGGACTAGATGAGAGATTGCGTCATGAAACTGGCATGCCAGTGGTGATTGCGGAGAGTCCACTCAATTGCGTAGTGCTTGGCTCTGGCCGAACTGTTGAAGAGTTTGAAGCGCTTGGCCGCGTATTAGTTTCCAATCCAAGGGGCTAGCCGAGCATGCGCGATTCCGGGCGAGTGCGCTTGGCATTAGCGCTGTTATTTCTAACCTCAATAACGTTGCTGATTATTGGAATTCGCTCTGGCGAAGCCGGCTTGGTTTCCACACTGCGGACCACCGCACTTCAGATATCCGGACCTATTCAAAGTGGCGCTACCTCACTAGGTGAAGGGCTGCGCGTTATTGGAACTAACCTGTCGAATATCACAACTCGAGATGATGAGCTTGCTGTACTTCGAAGTGAGAATGAAACACTGAAAACAAAATTGGCGCAGACGGCAGATAACCGAAGAAAAGCAATTGCGTTAGATCAAATATTGAAGCTAACCCCACCTGACAAATACAAAGTTATTCCGGCAAAAGTTATTGCAATTGGCAATACGGGAGATTTTCGCTGGACTATAACCGTTGACGCTGGAAGTAATGATGGAATTGGGCTAAACACCACCGTTGTTGCTGGCACTGGATTAGTTGGCCGAGTAATTCAAGTGGCGGATGATTTTGCTATTGCATCCCTACTAATTGATGCCAACGTCCGAGTTGGGGTAAGGCTGGAAGGTTCAGGGGAGATTGGATATCTCTCTGGCAATGGTTCAATTGATCGATTAACGCTGCAATTATTTGATCCGTACGCGAAGATGCCAATCGGCGCTCGAATTTATTCTTGGGGCTCGGACACTGGAAAGCCATATATGCCAGGGATTCCAATCGGACGAATCTCATCTGTTGAAGGTGCAGCTGGACAATTGAATCGAACTGCGACTGTAATTCCAAGTGCAGATATTTCAAATTTAGAGATTGTTGGATTGATTCTGTCGGCAAAGCGAGAAGTAATCCGTGAAGCGCTTGATTTTCCAAGTGAGTGATGATGCGTAAATACGGCTATATTTTGTTGCTGATTCTTTTTCTTGCAATTCTGCAACCGGCGCTGCTATCCAGCATTGGAATCACGGTTTACATGATTGATCTGGTCGCAATTGTGGTTGCGGCACAAGCATTTACTAGAAACCTAACCCTTAGCGCTGGGATTGCTATTTATGCTGGCGTTTTGGTTGACTTGTTTGCCCCAAATGCCCAATTAATTGGAATTTCCAGCATCGGTTATTTAGTTGTGGCGATCTCGGTTAATCGCTATGCCAAAGCACCACATAACTCGCCATGGCGACCAGTTTTTGTTGCGGCCAGCGCGCCAGCGATTGTTGTATTGCTTCGAGCATTAGTTATCTTCATTACCGGCCAGCCTATAAATTTAGGGCAGCTGCCTTCAGTAATTGGCTCACAGATAATTGCAAGTTTAATCTTTGCTGCATTTTTAGTGCCATTAATTGATATTTTGGATCGCCCGCTTTATCGAGATTCACTACCATTGCGAGTGCGATGACTAGAGACCAATCATTACTGCGACTTCAGGTATTTAAGTGGTTTGTCTCAGCACTCTTAATCACACTTCTAGCCAGACTATTTTTTATCCAAGTATTAACTGGCGAAGATTACGCTGCGTTAGCCGATAAAAATCGAATTCGTGAAGTTTCCACGGCAGCAGTTCGCGGCTTGATCGTTGATCAAGCCGGTCGGGCGCTGGTCGCTAACCGAACCTCGCTGGTAATCACGGTTGATCGTCAGGTTATTTCTGACCTGCCTGATGATGGGGCAGATGTTTTATCGAGAGTTGCCAAGCTATTAAAAATTACCGTGCAGGACATAAATGATCGCATTACACCGTGCGGAACTGCTGGCAGTGCGCCACCACCAATTTGTTGGAATGGACCTGCACTACAACCAGTTCCAATTGCTCGAGATGTTGATTCAAAATTGGCGCTGCAGATTATGGAAAATACGCTGCGTTTTCCCGGAATTGGCGCAGAGGTTCGCGCGGAGCGGGTTTATCCAGCACCAGAATCAGTGAACGCGGCACATTTACTTGGCTACATCGGTCCAATCAGTCAAGAAGAGTTAACTAATGCATCAGCAGATGCTGGGTATCAGCGAACCAGCATTGTTGGTCGCGCCGGGTTAGAAAAACAGTATGACTTAATGCTCCGCGGCACTGATGGCAAGAAGATATTGGCAGTTGATCGTGCCGGAAATGTCACTGGTCAGATTGATGAAATCGCCTCATCGCCAGGAAATTACTTAGTTACTTCGATTGATGCCAAATTGCAAGGCGTGGTGGAGCGCGAACTACAAAACGCAATTAATCGAGCGCGAAGCAACGACTTTGTAGCGGATAGCGGCGCCGCGGTAGTGCTGGATGTGACTAACGGTCAGGTGCTGGCGATGGCGTCGTATCCAACTTATGAACCAGAGATCTGGCTTAATGGGTTAACCAATCGGGAATATAAGAATTTAATCTCGCAATCTAACGGGGTGCCACTGCTGCATCGTCCGACGCAAGGTTTGTATGCGCCAGCATCAACTTTTAAAGTAGTGATGACTGCGGCGGCTGAAAAAGCAGGCTACACGTTGCAAGATAGATGGAACTGCTCACCTGATGTCACGATCTCATCTCGAGTATTTCGCAATTATGAATCTCGCGCTTATGGACCAATCACGCTTGCTCGGGCGTTAGAAGTATCGTGCAATACGGTGTTCTATCGCATTGCAAATGAACTTTGGGAAGCTAGTGGAAAAGATCAGATGAAAACTGGTCGTGACCCAATCGATCAGATGGCTCGCAGTTTTGGCTTGGGAAAAATTACCGGAATTGATCTACCCAGTGAATCTGCTGGAAGAATTGGTGGTAGAGCTTGGAAACGCGAAAATTGGGAGCGAAATAGTGACGTTTGGTGTAAACGAGCAAAAACTGGCTATCCCGAAACGGCAAAGCGCGATCCAGTCTGGGCGGAAACGCTCCGGCAGTTTGCGGTAGAAAACTGTGCAGATGGCTATCGGTTCCGCGCTGGTGACGCCGTTAATATTTCAATTGGTCAAGGGGATACGGTTGTAACACCACTGCAGATAGCAGTTGCCTACGCTGCAATTGCAAATGGTGGCACGCTGTACCAACCAAGATTGGCCAAAGCCCTCATCGATATCAAAGGCAATGTAGTTAAGGAATTTCCACCAGTTGAAACTGGAAAAGTTGGCACTTCACAAAAAGTGCTGGATTACTTAAGAACCGCGCTAACTGGAACTGCAGTAGAAGGAACTACCGCTTGGGTATTTTCTGGCTTTCCATTAGATCAAATCCCAATAGCCAGTAAAACTGGAACTGGTCAGGTATTCAATAAACAAAGCACATCTTGGTTAGCAACATTTGCGCCAGCGAATAAACCGAGATTTGCCGTAGTCATGATGGTTTCCCAAGGTGGTACTGGCTCGGGCACTAGCGGTGCCAGCGTGCGAAAGATTTATGAAGAAATTTTTGGCGTACGCGGTAACACTATAAATCCAGAATTTGCGATTTTCCCGAACGGAAAACCACTTAAGCAACTACCTAGCGTTGATCAGAACGGAGCAACAATCGTTATTGGTGATGTTGAGTCGAGGTTAGAGCGATGAGCGAAGCATTACGTGACGCTTCAGGGATTTGGCGCAAAGTCAGCGGCGGTGCAAAAGTTAGAAGACACTATCGCAGATATGACATAGCGCTGGTGCTAGCAGCACTATCGCTATCACTATTAGGAGCACTACTAGTTTGGTCATCAACTCGGGTATCAGCAGCTGCTAGCGGCGATCCAATTTACTTTCTAAAGCGCCACTTACTCAATTTGCTGCTCGGACTAATTCTTTGCTTGATCGCATCTCAAATAAGCCACCGAATGGTTCGGGCATATGCACCGATTGTTTATCTGCTTTCAATTTTTGGCTTGATTGCCGTTTTACTAGTTGGCACCGTAGTAAACGGCGCTAAGTCATGGATTGCGGTTGCTGGCTTCACCGTGCAACCAGCCGAGTTTGTCAAAGTTGCCATCATTGTTATTTCAGCAACCTTGCTTGCTGAGAAGCGAGATGCGGAGAATCAACCGTTGAATTTGATTGTGTTGCTGGCGTTAGCGGTTGCGGCAGTTCCGGTGCTGCTGGTTTTATTGCAACCAGATTTGGGCACAGTGCTGATGATCTTGGCGACGCTGTTTGCGATTTTGGCAGTATCTGGCGTTAGTCGATGGTGGTTGATCGGATTAGTTAGCACTGCGATTAGTTTGGTTTTGTTGGTAGTTGCCAGCGGCGTGCTAAAGGACTATCAAATTGCTCGATTTACCGCGTTCTTAAATCCAGAAGCAGATCCGTTAGGAGTTAGTTACAACGTAAGACAAGCTGAGATTGCAATTGGAAGTGGCGGAATGTTTGGCAATGGCTTGTTTCAAGGATCGCAAACCGCCGGTCAGTTCGTACCAGAGCAACGAACTGACTTTATCTTCTCCGTTGCAGGTGAAGAACTTGGTTTTCTTGGCTCTTCAATAATCCTGATCTTGATGCTGTTTATCACCTGGCGGCTTGTTCGAATTGCGGCTAGGGCTGAAGACTTATTTGGCCGACTAGTTGCAGTTGGCATGGCAGGCTGGATTGGAATACAAGGTTTTCAGAACATCGGTATGAATCTAGAGCTGCTGCCTGTAACTGGCGTACCGCTGCCGTTTGTCTCCTATGGCGGGTCCTCCATGATGGCGTTGTGGCTGGGGATTGGGGTCATTTTGAACCTCGACGCGAGCAAGCAGCGCCGCTAGGTCCAGGCGGTGTGAGATACTTCCGCCAAGTGGTAGCAATACCGCCCGTATTGGCGGCAGCGCTGATCGAGCGTCGCTGAGGAACTCCTCACGCAGACCTCCGTTAGATGCAGCCCCACCACAAGCTTCACGCTAAATGCGCCGCATTTAAGCGTCTTACTTAATGCCCTTGCGGGCCACAGGAGTTTTTTAATGAGTACTCGTTCGAGTGCTGGCGGTGCAGGTAAGTCTGCAGCCGAAAAACCAGCAAAAAAGGCTGCTAAAAAAGCAGTAAAGAAAACTGTTAAATCAGAAGCTGATAAACCAGCTAAAAAGGCGGCAGTAAAGAAAGCGGCATTAGCGCCGGCATTCGTAGCACCGGCAGCGAATAAAACTGCGAGTGCCGCGAAAAGTGAGCCAGCTAAAAAAGTTGCTAAGAGCACACCAGAAAAACCTAAAGCCACGCAACCTACTGAATCCGCAACAAGTGAGGACCGCAGCTCTAGTCGCCGACGCCGTCGCGGTGGTCGTGGTCGAGGCGGTGCGAAACCAACTGAAAATACCGTTGAGAAAAAAGTTGCCGCGAAGCCAGAAGTTGAAAAGCCAGCCAAGCCAGCTGCGGAGTCAACTGAATCAGCAAGCCGTCGCCGCCGACGTCGCCGTCGAGGTGGCAGCTCTACAGCCGCAGCACCAGAAACAACTGCTACCGAGCCAGCAGTAATTGAAGATCGAAGCTCAACTCGGATCAATGCCAAACGAAATCGTCGCCGCGACAGCAGAGATAATCGCCGTCGGCCATCGCTGATCACCGAAGCGCAGTTCCTAGCGCGTCGCGAATCGGTTGATCGACAAATGGTGATCAGACAAGTATCGGATAAGACGCAAGTTGCAATCTTGGAAGATAAAATTTTAGTAGAGCACTATGTTGGCTCATCAGTTTCAGCATCACTAATTGGAAATGTTTATTTAGGTCGAGTTCAGAATGTGCTACCAGGTATGGAAGCTGCATTTATTGATATCGGCAAAGGTCGAAATGCGGTGCTTTACGCCGGTGAAGTTAACTGGGATCTAGCTGGCCTTGAGGGCCAACCAAAGCGAATCGAGTTAGCGCTTTCAGTTGGTGATCCAATCTTGGTACAAGTTACTAAAGATCCAATTGGGCAGAAAGGTGCTCGCTTAACCAGTCAGGTTTCACTACCTGGTCGTTATCTGGTTTATGTGCCAGATGGCTCAATGACGGGCATATCAAGAAAACTGCCAGAAAATGAACGAATTAGATTAAAACGAGTTCTTCGAAACATCGTGCCAGATGGTGCAGGTGTAATTGTTCGAACTGCAGCAGAAGGTGCATCTGAAGAAGAGTTAGAAAAAGATGTAGCTCGACTAAAGGCGCAATGGGAAGATATTCAGAAGAAGAAAACTCAAGTTTCGCCGCCAACTTTGCTTTATAGCGAACCTGATTTGGCAATTCGAACGGTTCGTGACGTTTTCAATGAAGACTTCAGCAAAGTTGTAGTTTCCGGAACTGATGCTTGGAACACAATTGAAGATTATGTTCGTTACCTTGCTCCAGAATTGTTGGACAGATTAGAAAAATGGACCGGGACGGAAGACGTTTTCAGTACTTTTGATATTGATGCACAATTAACTAAAGCACTGGATCGAAAAGTTTATCTACCATCTGGCGGCTCACTTGTAATTGATCGCACTGAAGCTATGACAGTAGTTGACGTTAACACTGGACGATTTATTGGTAGCACCGGAAATCTGGAAGAAACCGTTACGCAGAACAATTTAGAGGCAGCTGAAGAAATCGTTCGGCAGCTTCGATTGCGTGATATTGGCGGCATCATTGTGATCGACTTTATTGATATGGTGCTAGAAGCTAACCGAGACAAAGTTGTGCGCCGACTGGTTGAGTGCTTGGGCCGGGACCGCACGAAACATCAAGTAGCTGAAGTTTCATCGCTTGGTCTTGTGCAGATGACTAGAAAGCGAATTGGTCAAGGATTACTGGAGATGTTCTCCGAGCCTTGCGAAGTTTGTAACGGTCGGGGCGTCAAGGTAAGGATGGATGCGCCGGGCGTGCGTCATTCGCATAAACCAGCCAAAGAATCCCAGCCAGTTGAGCCAATCAAGCAGGCAGCAGCCGAGGTAGTTGAACCAGTAGCCGCCCCAGCCTTCTCTCCGCGAGGGGAGAGTGCTGCTGAGCCAACGGGTGGCAGGCGGAACCGAAAAGCCGCAAGCCGCCCAGCTGGCCCGCCTAGCTAGGGGGCATTTCGCCCTCACCCTGAGGGATGAAGTAATCTACGCCTTCGGCTTGGGCGAAAAAGTCGAAGCAAACGAGTCAGGAATCCCAGTATGTACGCAGTAGTTAAAGCCAGTGGTCGGCAGGAAAAAGTTGCCGTTGGTGATGTGCTTTTGGTTAATCGGCTAGCCGATAAGCCAGGTTCATCAGTTGAGCTACCAGTTGTGATGCTGGTTGATGGTGATTCAGTTGTAACCGGCGCTGCTGCGGCTAAGGCCAGTGTAAAAGCTGAAGTGCTTGGCGAAGAGCGTGGCGAGAAGTTAACAATTTTGAAGTACAAAAACAAAACTGGTTACCGACGTCGGTTAGGTCATCGTCAAGATCTAACTCGTTTAAAGGTAACTGGAATTAGCGCAGGGAAGTAACGACATGGCATCCAAAAAAGGCGTATCTAGCACCCGTAA